>CAZYDA010000009.1:0-13528 GCA_964645275.1 uncultured Dehalococcoidia bacterium
TTCAACAGCTTCAAGCTTGAGCGCCAAGGCTACGCGATGATAGAACTTTGACCGGTAGATGGAGGTTTTCCCTTCGGCTTTGGAACCGGCTCGAGCTGGGGCTGTTCCTATTGACCTATTTGGTTGGTCTAGGAATCGCTCGCTGGGTGGCTGTCCAGGTGGGAGGCCGAGAGGGTATTCTGGCCTATGTCTTTATCCTGTTGCTGCTCATTTTTCAGATTTACTTGGAGGAAGGAGTAATACGCAGACTCATCCTCACGCTTTGCCCGCTGCCGCTTTTTTGCTTGGCGGACCTGGTGATTCCTCTGACTAGCCTCTGGCAATTTTATTGGCGCTTGCTGGTTAGCCTGCCTCTTCTTCTTTGTGTGGTCGGGGTAGCCAGATTTCTTGGGCGGGAAGCGGTTGAACTGGGACTTCGAGCAAGCCAGCTTCCCTTTAATGCTTTGGTTGCTCTTACCGGGATTCCCTTGGGCCTTCTGCAGCATCTTTCCTGCCCCTCTCGAGTGCTTGTGGTCGGGTTAGGGCCAGCGGACATCCTGGTGCCAGCATTCGGATTCATCGTCTTGGCTCTTCCCTCTGAGCTTCTCTTCCGCGGGCTGATGCAGCAAGAATTTGGTGGGGTTCTGGGCTGGTGGGGACTGGCTTATGTTAGCCTTATGTTTGGCCTGACAGCTGGCACCCCCTTTTCGGTCTCTACCCTCTACGGATTTGCGATCGGTTTATACTTCACCCTAGCAGTGCGAAGAACAGGCTCGCTTGCTGGGGTTGTCCTGGCCCATGGTATAGCTGCCTGGGAGGCTAGCCTGCTATTCCCTGGACTCCTTTAGCGTTTTGAAACCTGAGAAAAGATGGCTCAACTGAGATTTAGCTTGCTGGCTCTGATCTTGCTGCTTGCCTCTTCCTGCTCTGCAATTCAGCCGAGTTCGGGTTCCATCCATTCCCCATCTATCCCACGGCCTGGTGAGCTTTTATGGAAGTTCGAGGCAGGAGATTGCATTCGGTCGTCCCCTGCCCTATTGGAGGACATGCTTTATTTTGGCTCCTGGGATCACTATCTCTACGCTCTGGATGCTCGGAGCGGTAAGCTCAGGTGGAGGTTTCGGGCTGGTGGCCGGGTAGACTCATCTCCCCTGGTCAGCGATGGCCTAGTCTACTTTGGCTCCTGGGATGGTTATCTTTATGCTCTGGATGCTTCAAATGGAGAGCTAGTTTGGAGATATCGAGTCGGAGGTAAAATTGCCTCTCCCAGCCTTATGGAGAACCTAGTCCTTGTAAGCTCGGATGACGGCTATTTGTATGCTCTGGATGCTCAAGAGGGGAAGCTTTGCTGGAGGCATGAGGCCGAAGGAAAAATTTCCTCCCCTGCCGCTCCCTTTGAGGGTTTGATATACTTTGGCTCAGAGGATGGTTATCTTTACGCCTTGGAGGCTCAGGGTGATCTCTTCTGGCGATACCGGGCTGGCGGCAGCATTCACACTCGCCCGGCGGTGACCAGCCAGAGAGTGTATTTTGGGTGTGACGACGGTCATCTTTACGCTCTAAAAAGGAGCAGTGGTGAGCTGGAGTGGAAATATCGCACTGGCGGAAAGACTCGAGCCTCTCCCTGCTTGGTGGCTGGTAGGATATACTTTGGGTCTGATGATGGCTACCTTTATGCCCTCAATGCTGAGACCGGGAATCTTGAATGGAGGTTTGCCGCCGGCGATGTTATCCGTTCCCCGCCGCGGGTCTGTCGGGGCACGGTTTATGCTGGCTCCTGGGACGGGTGCCTTTATGCTCTCGATGCTTGGAGCGGTAAGCTCAGGTGGAGGTTTAAGACCGGCTATTATATTTATTCCTCTCCCATAACAGCAGCTGGCGGAGTCTATTTTGGCTCCTGCGATTCTCATCTTTACGCCGTGGCGGCTGAACCCCCAGCTCCGCTGCCGCCCATTATTGCCTCTTCTCCTGAGGCCAGGATTGCGAGTGCAGCCGTCGGGGCCTCTCTTTGGAAGTACTGTGGTGATGGGGCAGTTAAGGCTTCCCCTGTCATCAAAGCTGGGGTTCTCTACTTTGGCTCGACTGTCGGCTCTCTTTATGCTCTGGATGCAGCTACGGGGAGGACGAGGTGGCGTCGGCAGGTCGAGGGATCTGTTGAGTGCTCTCCGGCAGTGGTTGGGGGAAGGGTTTACTTTGGCTCAAGCGACGGCCATCTCTACTCCTTGAGGACTAAGGATGGAAGGATGAGGTGGAAGTTCAAGACCGGCGGCTGGGCGCTTTCCTCCCCCTGCGTGGCCAAGGGGGAAGTCCTCGCAGGCTCGGACGACGGTTATCTGTATGCCCTGGATGCTGAGACTGGTGAGCTTAAGTGGAGAACTTGGTTGGGTGGTTGGGTGAGGGCTTCACCTCACAGGTTGCGTGACAAGCTTTACATTGGTTCCCAGAGTGGCTGGTTCTATGCCTTGGATCTGAACGATGGCCAGCTTCGCTGGAGATTCAAGGCTGAGGGGCCGGTTTTTGGAAAAGCTGCTATCGCTGGCGGACTAGTGTTCTTCGGCACTTGGCAAGGCGAAGTTTATGCCCTGGATGCCGAGACAGGCGACTTAGCCTGGATATATCACACCGGCGGACCGGTGAACTCGATAACCACTTCAGGGGAGCTGGTTTACTTTGCCTCGCTTGACGGGTTCCTTTACGCGGTTGAAGCGACTTCAGGCAAGGTAAAGTGGAGATTTTGCGTGGGGGAAGGCGTTTGCTCCTTTGCTCAAGTCTTTGGTAGTAGAGTCTACGTTGCTTGCTCAAGCAATCAGCTTTACGTACTGGAAGCTGAGAAAGGAACCCTTCTGCAAGAACATCAGGTGGCTGGGCCTGTCCATTCAGCGCCGGCGATTTCAGATGAGCTTATTTATCTTGGCTTCGCTGATGGCTGTGTTTGTGCCCTGGTTCGCTGAGCTACTTGCTGCCAAAAGTCGGCTGAGTCAAGCTCCTCCAGGCTCATCAGCAGGGCGTCTTCGCCAGTTTCTATATAGTAGCGGCGGCGGATTCCCACTTCAACGAAGCCGTACTTGCGATAGAGTGATTGGGCGGGCAAATTGGAAGCTCGAACCTCCAGGGTTAGCAAGGAGGCCCCAGCCTGCTGGGCAAATTCGATGGCCCAGATCAGAAGGGATTCCCCCACCCCTCTCCGACGCTCGCTCTCCTTCACTGCAATGGTGGTGAGATGGGCTTCCCCCGCCAGGACGCGCAGCCCGACATAACCCAGGATTTCATCGTCTTCCTTCTGCCCCTTTCGGCGGCAGGCGACGAAGTAGTGAGCCAGTTGGTCATACCTAAGCTCCTGCTCGAAGAAGGTGAAGGACCAGGATGAGGGAAAGGAGGCCCTTTCGATCTCGATCACCTGGGGGAGGTCAGAAAGCTGCATGCGGCGGATGAAATGCCCCGCCGTTCTGGCTTTACGACTGCTCTGTTCCAGCCGGGCGCTTGAGGTTACTTCCTCGTTTATCTTCACTGGACTCCAAAAGACTCCCTATCTTCGGGCTTTACCGGTTCTTCCACACCGCCTTCCGCTTCTCAAGGAAGGCGGTCAGCCCCTCAACGGCATCCTCTGACTCCATAATTTTACGTGAGAGGTAGTTTATCATGTCAAGGGCCTGCTCGAAATCACTCAACTCGCTTACTTGGTAGATGGCCTGCTTGGCCAGCTTCAGGATATGTCGGCTAAGCCCAAGAAACCTGCCTGCAAACTCCTCAGCTGCCCTGTCCAACTCCTCGTGAGGAACCACCTTGTTTATCAGTCCAATTCGCTCTGCCTCCTTGGCGTCTATGGAATCGCCGCTGAGGATGAGCTCCAGGGACTTTTTCATCCCCAGCAACCTGGGGAGGAGGACACTGGCTGGGGGAGGATTCACCCCAAGCTTTATCTCTGGTTGCCCAAACTGGGCTTTCTCCGAGGCGATGGCCAAGTCGCAGCCAGCCACCACCTCGCAGCCACCTCCCAGGGCTACTCCGTTGACCACGGCGATCACTGGCTGAGCCACATGCCTTAGGGTCTTGAAGAGCTGACCGAACTCCTCCAGCATCTGCGGTAGCCTTTCGCCCAGGTGGTCTCGGACCTCAACGCCGGCGGAAAAGGCACGATCGCCATTGCCCCGCAGAAGGATCACCTTTACCTGCTGATCATCACTCAACTCCCGCAGGGCCTGATTAAGCTCGATCACCGTGTTCAGGGTCATCACGTTGACCGGTGGACGGTTGATGATAACCCTAGCTAGCTCGCCCTCTTTCTGTAGGACCAAGTCTTGGTAATTCATCTTTTTTCCTCCCTCAAATTTTCTAGCTCCTGATCATTGGAGTTCAAGGATTCTTTCAAGGTTAATGGTTTGGGAGGGGCTGAATTGGTTTGCGCTAAAGAAACGTATCAGTTCTGAATCATTCCAGTTGACTAGAGTGTATAATTTCTTGACGCCCAGATTCCTCAAGTGATCCATGAATTCGTCAAGCAGTTGCTTGCCAATGCCTCTGTTCTGGTAATCGGGATCAACTCCTATGGTGTCCAGGGTGGCTTCTTCTTGAATGCCATATTCTCCCATATATAACTCTCCCATCACAAATCCCACTGTTACCCCGTCCTCTTTCTCCGCTACAAATGAGACCGGCACATAATCTTTGGACTTAAAAAGCTTCTCAAATTTCATTTCATAATACTCCCGCCGGGAGGTCCGGAGTATTTTCTGATCAATGGCAACTACCGCTTCGAAGTCCTCGACCCTCATAAGCCTGATTCTGATCGGACTCTCATCCATGTTGAAGCTCCTCTTCTTACTTCTCCCTTACTATGGTCCTTTTCTCCTCCGGTATGGGAGGTGGCACAGGCTCGCCAACGATCTTTCTCACCGCGCCAAAGCGAGGAGGGCAGGATTCGTAGCATGTTCCGCATTTGATGCATTTTTCTTGATCGATCACGTGGATCTGATTCTTTGCCCCCAGGATGGCCTCCACAGGGCACCTTCTACGGCAAATTCCACAGGCCTGACACTTCTCCGGGTCAATATAGTAAGAAATCAATTCCGCGAATAGCTGCTCTATCTCCTCCCTGGTGTAGAGATTCTCATACTCTTCCTCCTTAGCAAGTCGCAACGACAGCTTGTCCTTTTTCACCAGTTTAATGTAGGGAACCAGCTTCCTGAGTTCTTCAAGTCTGGCCTTTAATTCATTTTCGTCTATTCTTTCTCCTTTGCCAAGTGGCCCCAGCTCCTTTACCTTCTGGCTAAAGACCTGCATGAGCTCCGCAAAACGAATGCCCTGGCTTGAGTTACACCAGGTGATCATTACTCTATCGGGATTAATCCCAATGTGCTCCAGCAGCCTTTTGCATAAATGTACCATGTTTAGAGCATGGTAATTCCCATGGGTAGCGTAGTTACACTCCCCGGGCCAGCACCCAATGATACATACCCCATCCGTTCCGTCTGAGAAGGCCCGGAGAACAAAGGCTAAGTCTACCCTGCCAGAGCACATGACACGGATGATCTTGATATAGGGAGGATACTGTAGTCTGGAAACTCCAGACATATCAGCCGCGCCGTACCCTCACCAGTTGCACAGGAAGCCCAAAATTCTCGGTCGGTACTCAAACGCTGCACCCATCCTGCTCTCCTTGTAAGGTAATCAACCTCCTACTTCTCTACGCAGCTGCAAAGGCTGCCTCCACTGCGAAAGCCGCATCTATCTGCCGATTGATCTCTTCGGTGGTGTAGTGCTTCAGGGAAATAGCTCCTGTGGGACATTTGGCATTGCATAGGCCATCCCCTTTGCAGAGGAAGGGATTGACCCCAGCTTTTTTGCCCTGCGGCGTATCACGAAGCTCTATAGCCCCATAGGTGCAGGCTGAAACACATGCCCCGCAACCGATACACATCTTCTCGTTCACCTCAGCAACGGAACCCGAAGCCGTGATCGAGTCCTGAGAGAGAACGCTGACGGCCCGACAGGCAGCTCCATAAGCTTGGCTGATCGTCTCCGATAGATGCTTGGGATAATGCGCTGTCCCGCACAGAAAGACGCCCTCGGTGGAAAAGTCCACTGGCCTTAACTTTACGTGGGCCTCTTGGAAGAAGCCATCTGGATTCAGAGGCACCTTAAATAACTTGGATAGCTCCTCATTTCCAGCCGGAGGAATGACCGCCACGGATAGGGCCAATATATCAGCATCTATGGCGAGCTTCTGACCTAAAACGGGATGGGTCACGGTAATCCTCAAATTGCTCCTGCCGCCCTCCTCGACAACCTCTGCCTCTGGTTTGTCCTCAGCTTCGTAGCGAATGAACTTGACCCCCTTATCCGCTGCTTCGCGGTAGTAGTCCTCCATAAGGCCATAGGTTCGCATGTCTCTAAAGAGGATGTAAATATCCATGTCAGGGTGTTTTTCCTTCAGCTTTAAGGCGTTCTTTACGGCCTGACCACAGCATACTCGACTGCAATAATTTCTCTCCTCATTTCTACAACCTACACACTGAATCATCGCCAGGCTTTTTGCGCTGGTTACCTTTTCATCCCCTTTGGCAATCTTCTCTTCCAACTCTAACTGGGTCAGCACCCGCTCATCTTTCCCATAGAGGTATTCAGTGGGCTTATATTCCTCGGCACCAGTAGCGATTATGGCTATTCCGTGATGTATCTCCCTGATCCTTCCCCCATACTCCAATTTGGTGACGAAGTTTCCGATATAACCGGTAACTTCCTTGATGACGGCACCTGTGTATACATGTATTAAGGGATGCTGGTAAACCTGGCGCACGAGGTCGTGCAAATACTCCTGGACATCTAGCCCTTCCAGGGTGTAATAAAGCCTTTGAGCCACTCCTCCCAGCTCCTTTTCCTTTTCCACGAGGTGAACCTCAAATCCCTGCTCAGCCAAATTGAGGGCGCTGGTCATTCCAGCCACGCCTCCGCCAACCACCAGCCCTGCTTTGGTGACGGGCAGCTTGAAGTCCTGCAGGGGCTCCAAGACGCGGGCTCTGGCTACTGCCATCCTTACCAAATCCTTGGCCTTCTGAGTGGCTTCCTCCTTCTCCCGAGAGTGAACCCAGGAGTCGTGCTCCCTGATGTTAGCCATCTCGAAGTAATATTGGTTGAGCCCAGCCTCACGGAGTGTATCCCGGAAGGTTGGCTCATGTGTCCTGGGGGTACAAGCAGCGACGACTACCCGATTGAGCCCCTTTTCCTTTATCACCTCGGCTATTTCATCAGCGCAGTTGGTGGCACACGAGAATAGCTGTTCTTGAGCGTGGACAACATTGGGCAGGGTCAAGGAATACTCCACTACGGAAGGGACGTCTATTACTCTTCCGATATTAGCCCCGCAGTGACAGACGAAGACGCCGACCTTTGGCTCCTCCCCTGAGGTATCCTTCTCTGGGGGATAGGTTCTTTCTTTGGCCAGCTTCCTTCGGCGGTAGGAGAGGAGCTGACCGCAGAGGGCTGCTGCCCCGCTGGCTCCAAAGACCGACTCCGGGATATCCTTGGGGCCCTGAAAGGCTCCGCTTACAAAAATTCCCGGCCGGGTGGTCTCGAGCGGATTGGCGAGATTGGTCTTGCAGAATCCATGGGAGTCAAGCTCGAGGCCGAACTTTTCCGCCAGCTCCCTTGCATTGGAGGGAGGATTAAGTCCAACAGACAGCACCACCAGCTCAAACTCCTCCTCCTTCACTCCCTCAGGCGTGGAGTATCTTATGGTTACGTTCTTGGTCTCTGGAATCTCCCTTCCTATTGATACATAGCTTCTGATAAATCGGACGCCGGGGAGATTGGCTGCCCTCTGATAGTATCTCTCGAAGTCCTTGCCATAAGAGCGAACGTCGTTATGGAATATCGTACACTCCACCTCTGGATAATGCTCCTTCGTCAAGATCACCTGCTTCTGAGTGTAGGTGCAGCATACGGCTGAGCAGTAGCTGTTGCCCCCAGGAGTAACCTGCCTGGAGCCAACACACTGAATCCAGGCTATCTTCTTCGGTTGCTTCCTATCGGAGGGGCGTAATACTTCGCCTTCGTATGGCCCGGTGGAGGAGAGGAGCCTCTCGTAATCTAGGCTGGTTACCACGTTCGGCATCTCCCCATAGCCATAATCGTTCCTCAGTCGAGGATCAAATGGCTCAAAGCCGGGAGATAAGATTATCGCCCCCACCTTTACTTCGACCTTCTCCGGCTTCTGTCGGAAATCTATCGCATTCTGCTCGCAGACGGCCATACAGATGCCGCATTTCTTTTCCTTGAGATAAAGGCATTCTTCTTCATCTATATAGCTAATGAGTGGAACTGCCTGGGGGAAGTATATGTGGGTGGCCTTACTCAGGGATAGCTTCTGATTGAATGGGTTGGGTACCAGGACTGGACAATATTCGGTACAGGTGGTACAGCCGAGGCACTTATCCTCGTTGACATATCTGGGCTTCTTGATCAGGGTTACTGTGAATCCCCCTGCTTCTCCCTCCACACTGCTGATCTCAGTGTGGGTCAGGATCTCAATGTTGGGATGCCGGCCGACCTCGACCAGTTTAGGGGAGAGTATTCATATGGAACATTCATTGGTGGGGAAGGTCTTGTCGAGCTGGGCCATGTGGCCGCCGATGGCCGGGGCTTTATCTACTAGGTAAACTTTAAAGCCCATCTGAGCTAGGTCGAGCGAGGCCTGGATGCCACTGATGCCTCCGCCGACGACCATAACATCGCCAATCTTGCTTTCGTTAACAAACCACCCTTCAGATATTCTTTCCACCGTTCCCCCTTATATGTTGGCGTTCTCTGGTTTGAGCTGATCATAACCAGTGGGGCAGCTGAGACGTTCCGGGTGAGAGTAGACCGAGAGTTTGCTGCTCCACAGGTGACCAACCAGAGTGATCCCCAGATCGCGGGCCAGCGAAACGGCACTCGCCGTCGGTGGGTGCCGGGAGACGATGATCGAGACCCCCATCTTGGCTGCCTTGAGCAGCATCTGGGACGAGAACCGAGCGGTGCTCAGCAGCAGTAGTCCTCTGGTTGACAGGTTCCTCAACAGGCACTCTCCCTGAATCTTGTCCAGGGTGTTGTGTCGTCCGATATCCTCGGCCACTACCAACAGGCCGCTGGCATCGGAGAGCGCTGAGGTATGTATGCCGCCACAAAGCTGATAAAGCCTCATCTGTTCTTGGAACTGCCTTATTAGGGAGAGCACCTGTGCCGGCGCAGCAACTAGCCCTGGGTCAACCTTCTGCACTTGAGCCTGGGACACTGTCTCACCAGTTGACCTTGGCAATTTATCAGGATTGCTCAGCGTTACCTCAGCCAGCGATTCCTCCTCGCTTATCCGCAGGTCGGCCACCTCGCCGAGGCCTGAGATAATCCTCTCGGCATACAGAAATCCAAGGACTAGGCAATCAAGCTTTACCGGAGTACATCGTAGGGTGCCCAATTCCTGGCGATTGACATAAATCGCAAGCATCATTTCACGGGGCACATGGATCGAGGTTCGGGCCCAGCCCTCTTCCGAGAAGCAGGCACTTATTATCTCCGCTGCAGCTTTCAGATCCGATGCGCCGGCCGTTTCCCTCAGGTTTGGCCTCTTCGTCATCTAGATCACTTCCTGGACGATCTCGGTAAGGTCCTTAATTTCCAGGGCTTCGCCATCCTTCAGGGTTAGCTTGCTGTCCTCGAAGTTAAGGATACAATAGGGACAGCAGGTAGCCAAGATCTCTGCTCCAACCCCAATGGCCTGCTTCAGCCTGAGGTCGGAGAATCTTTCCCCTTTGGCAGTTTCCATCCAGATACCTCCTCCCCCTCCCCCGCAGCAGAGGCTCTTCTCTCGTGATTCGGGCATCTCAATGAACTCCAAGCCTGGTACTTGCCTCAGGACCTCTCGAGGTTCATCGAATATGCCGTTGTGTCTCCCCAGGTAACAGGGGTCATGGTAGGTGACCTTCTTATTATATTCTTTGGTAAACTTGAGTCTTCCCTCGCTGAGAAGCTCAAATAAGAATTGGCTGATGTGAACCACCTGGAAATTCACCATAAACTCTGGGTACTCATTTTTAAAGGTGTGGTAGCAGTGGGGGGAATTGACCAGGATCTTCTTAACTCCGTTGTCAATGAAGGTCTTTATGTTCTCCTTGGCTAAGCTGGCGAACAGCTCCTCCTCTCCGGCCTTGCGAATGCTCTCCCCACAGCAGTTCTCCTGAGGTCCAAGGATTCCGAAATCGACTCCTGCCGCATTTAAAATGTTTGCCGTCGCTCTGGCTACCTTTCTCATCCGTGCGTCATAGCAGAGGTAGCAGCCGGGAAAGTAGAGGATCTCTGTCTCCTTAGTGAAGGTCTTTACGGAGAGACCTTGGGCCCAATCTGCCCTCTTCTCCCTCTTTTCGCCCAGGGGATTGCCCAAGGTAGCCAAGTTCGCTCCCACGGCGCTGACAGGTTGTGCCCGGGCAGGAAAAACGCGATATTGGGTGGCGATCTCACGTAGGGCCTTTACCACCTCCGTTTGGTTTACCCCCCTCGGGCACTGCTGGGTGCATCTTCCACAGGTGGTGCAGCGCCATATATCCTCGCCTTCTATCTCGGTTAGGCCAAAGCTTGCCTGTATGATGATCCGGCGCATGCTAAAGCTGGTGACCCTATTCCAAGGACATAGGGTATCACATTTCCCGCATTGATAACATAGCTTGAAGGGGTCCCCCTTCTCTACTATGAAATCCCTGATCTCTTTGTAATCGGCCAGAATTACCGCTTCCACGACCTACCTCTCTTTCACTTCGTGTTTCAGCCCTTCTTTGAGGCCGCTATTCGAGCCATGGCATCCATCACTTTATCCAAGCCATATTTGTTTACCAGCGATTCCAACCCTATCTCCAGATCCTCCAGCTTCTCTGCCTCCTCTGTTTCCTCTTCCCTTTCCTCGTAGGTCAGAGCATCCACCAAGCATACTTGGACACAAAGTGGTTCCTCCAGCGGCGGCTCGGTTTCACAGGCATCACACTTCAGTGGGAGGCCGGAATCTGGGTCTTTGAAAACTTCCCTCGAGGGACAGGCAGTCGCCCTGCAGAAGGCGCATTCATCGTATTCCTTCCCCTCAAGGGTGTACTTGTCTCTGACCAAGCATTCAGCTTCAGTATGTGGTCCAGCTAACACAGGGAGGAAGATATTTTTTATCGGGTCATGGATCACCCGAATTCGCGCCCTGGCGGGGTTGACAACGCTATACTTTGGATCGGCGTGAAAGGCAGCGCAAAAGGCCTCACATGCCCGACAACCGTTGCACTCATCGGGGTTGATCTTGATCACCTTTACCTTTTTCTTTGCCATCGCGATTACCTACCCCTTAATTTATTCCTTATTCGAGGCCTCCTCGTCCTCCCTCAGAACTCCCCCTTTGATCAGGTCTTCCGCCACGTAATCCAGCCCCAATCTATCCAGAGTCTCTTTAGTAGGGATGCCTTCCTTGTTCCATCCCTTGAACTCGTAATACGAGTCGAGCAGCTTTTCCTCATATTCAGGGAACCTTTTTCTCCAGTGGTCCTTCGGAGGATAATCGTCCTGTCTTCTCAGCCCTCTTCTCGCATTGTAGGCTCTCACAAAATTGCGAATCCTTCTGGCTATCTCCCAGAGTGTGTCCTCGTCAATGTCCAATCCGGTGGCTGCCGAGATGAGGAGGGGCAGGTTATGTATGTGGTAAGGAGGTTTTATGGGGAATGACGAGAGGCCGGCGCAGATGCCAGTGGAGTCATCAATGTAGTGCATGGTCTCCTGCCACTCGACCAGCTCACAGATCAGATCAATTGGTGGCCAGAATGGGAACACCTTCCCTTCTTCGCCCCATTCGAGTATGAACTGCTTAAACCTCTCCGCATATCTGGTTGGCAACTGGATCCAGTCCTTTATGAACTCCTCTCGGTATTCCTTAGGAAGGGGAGCCTGAGGGATTTGTCCCTCGATCTGGGTGATATTTGCCTTTTCCCCTGTGCCATACATGAGGAAGTATATGGGATTGAGCATCCCCAATTTAATGACCATCTGTTCATGCTTCTTAGTGGTGTTATGGTCGAATTCCTCTGCTCCCTGACCAATCTGACGGGCAGCCCAATAGACACCGTTGGCCAGGATATCCCCAATCCCCTCCCTCCTCACGATCTTCTCCAGCAGGTAGAAGAATCTCTCCTCGTTTGTGGAGGGGAATTCTGGCAGATCCTTGTCGGTCAGGATTCCGGCTTCGTAAAGCTCGATGGCGAAGGCCATAACCTGTGGAGCAGTGAATCCATCAATCCCATAGTCATGGGCGCGACCGGCAATCTTATAGCCGAACTCTAGATTGTCTGCCATAGCAGCCATCACGTAGGTAAGCTTGGTGTAGCACTTCATCATGTAGGTGGGGAGCTCTAATGCTGGGTAGGCAATTATCGCCCCACAGCGCACAGGGCAATTGTAGCAGCTTACCAGGCGCTTTATCGCCTTCTCATGAATCTCCGTCCACTTCTTCTCGACTTCCTCGTTCCAGAAGTCTTTCCTTCTTTGGCGGGCGTGTCCCCAGGCAAAGCTAGTGGTGTGCCAGCTTTCATCAGTCAGTTTCATTTCCTGCGGTGCCCCGATGGTGGCCAGGATAGCTGGCACTCCTTTGATGGGGTTTTCCTCCCGCCACTTAATATACCTCAGCACCTCGTTGCAGAGCTCAAAGAATTTATCCGGCCGGGCGATGTAGATATCCTTCGTCCCCCTAACGGCGATTGCCTTTAATCCTTTATCTCCCATGATAGCGCCCAGGCCCAGTCGACTGGCACTGGACCGGAAATGCTCTATGGAGGCAAAATAGACGCGGTTCTCGCCGGCAAGGCCTATCGCTGCCACCTGAGCCTTTGGCTCATTCAACTCCTCTCTGATGAGATGGGCAGTTTCGAGAGCACCTTTGCCCCTCAAGTGTGAGGCATCGCGTATCTCCACCTTGTCATTGTTTATCCACAGGTAAACCAGGTCCGGTGATTTTCCTCGGATGATCAGCTTGTCATAGCCGGCATGCTTTATCTCCGGGCCAAGGAACCCTCCCATCATGGAGAAGGCCATGAGTCCAGTTTGAGGGGAAACGCCAGCAGAGATGACGGTGCGATTGGCACCTATGGCGGAAGTGCCCTCCAAAAGGCCAGGGCTGAAGATGAGTACGTTATCAGGTGAAAAGGGCTTGGTCTCGGGGGGGATGCTGTCCCACAGCAACTTGACATTTGTTCCCAGGCCACCGAGGAACAGCTCGGCCCATTTTGGGTCGGTGGGTACCTTCTCAACATTCCCTCGAGACAGATCAACTTCTAAGTTATAGCCTGTCTCCGCATATCTCAACTTTTCACCCCCTCAGCACTTAGGTAGGCTGCCTCGGCGCAATTTTGCTTAATAGCTTCTGAAGACCGAATCGAAGTACTCATTGGCCCTATCGGCCAGCAGATCGTGGTATTCATGAAACAAGGCCGCAGCTTGAGGTCGCAGCCAGTCCTCCGGCAGAAGTTCCTTCGGCAAGTCGGGATCGAAGAAAGGCAGCTTA
>CAZYDA010000010.1:0-13442 GCA_964645275.1 uncultured Dehalococcoidia bacterium
AGTCCTCTATTATCTGGCGGATGGTGGCTCCCTTAGGATGCCAGAAGATGAGTCCCGCACCGGCCTCTTCGTGGAGGCTGACGAGGTCCAGTTCCCGTCCCAGTCGTCGGTGGTCTCGCCGGGAGGCCTCCTCCAGCTTTGCCAGATGCTCCTGTAGTTCCTCCGGGGTTTCGAAAGCGGTGCCATAGACTCGCTGCAACATTGGCCTTCTCTCGTCACCCCGCCAGTAGGCTCCAGCTATGCTGAGGAGTTTGAAGGCCTTTACCTCCCCGGTGGAGGCTACGTGAGGACCCCGACAGAGATCCACAAAGTCTCCCTGGCGATAGATGGTAACCCTCTCATCCGGGATCTCCTCCAGAAGCTCCAGCTTATAGGGCTGAGAGGCAAAAATTCGACGCGCCTTCTCCTGGCTCACCTCCTCACGTATGAAGGGGTGATCAGCAGCAACCGACTGGCGCATCAGCTCCTCTATCTGGGAAAGGTCATCAGGGGTGAGTGGTCGGGGGAGGTCGAAATCATAATAAAAACCTTCAGCAGTCGGTGGGCCGATGCCGAACTTGGCTTCGGGGAAGAGCTTCTGCACCGCCTCAGCCAGGATGTGGGCGGCGGAATGGCGGATAATCTCCAGGCGCTTTTCCTTCTCCACCTATGGAACCTTCGAAGAAATTTTAGCAATAAAGTTCGAGGCCTGCAACCTGATATCCCTTGCCAGAATTTAAAGGTCAGATTATACTTAGCCTTGTGTGGCGAAGGCCGATCTTCTGGGGTTGGTGGGTGGTGCTGGGATGTGCCATCGTTTCTCTTTGGGCTGGCGGCCTTTTCTACGGTTTTACCGCCTTCGTCAATCCGATCATCGCGGAGTTTGGCTGGACATACCTCGTCGTCTCCTTAGCTGCCTCACTACGCAGTGTGGAGATGGGGGTTCTGGGTCCAGCAATGGGCTTCCTGGCTGACAGGCTGGGGCCGAGGACGGTGGTTGCCCTTTGCGGGGTTTTTAGCGGGGCGGGTTTGCTCCTGTTAAGCTGTACCAGTTCCCTGGCTGAATTTTACGCTGGCTTCATCATACTCTCCGTAGGTTTTAGCGGGTTGGGTCAGGTGGTGACCACCACTGCTGTGGCCAACTGGTTCAGGAGCAAGGTGGGCCGCGCCACCGGCCTGGCCATCACCGGCTACGGAGCCGGTGGGGTTCTCCTCCTCCTGATGGTGTGGCTCATTGACCAGTATGGCTGGCGGATGAGCCTGGCCATCCTGGGCTTCAGCACCTGGCTGGTTATCCTCCCGGCATCGCTCTTTCTGCGGCACCGGCCAGAGCAATACGGCTACTTGCCTGATGGAGGACCTGCATCAGGAGGACAGCCGACCGACGTCTATGCTGCAGAGGAGGTCACTGTGGCTCAGGCCCTGAGAACCCGAACCTTCTGGTTCCTGGGACTGGCCTTCGCCATCCAGTTCATGGTTCTGAATGCAGTGACCCTTCACGTGATGCCTTATTTTAGTGACCTCGGCCTATCGACGAAGCTGGCTGCCCTCGTGGCGATGTTCATTCCTCTCGCCAGCGTCGCCGGGCGCCTATCCTTCGGCTGGCTGGGCGATCTCTTCGATAAGAGGTTCATCCTAGCCAGTGCTCTCTTCCTTCAAGCCCTGGGACTGACCTTCTTCTGCTATGGACGTGCCCTGTGGCAGTTCATCATTTTCCTGACCTTCTTCAGTCCCGCGTTTGGAGGTGCACTTGCTCTCAGGGCAGCCATGCTGAGGGACTACTTTGGTCGTCAGGCCTTCGGCTCCATTCAAGGGCTGATGATGGTGGTGGTGACTCTTGGGGGAATAGTCGGCCCGGCCTTTGCTGGCTGGGTGTTTGATGTCCGAGGCAGCTACCAGTTGGCCTGGTTGAGCTTCATCATTGCCACTCTGGCCGTTGCGCCCCTGATGCTGGCCCTCAGGAAGGCTACTCAGTGATTTCCGCCTTTGGCGGAACTGACCAGCAGGTGCCTCAGCTCGACGATGAGCCTGCTGGTATCAATCGAGAGCGGACAGACCTCGGTGCAACGTCCACATCTCAGGCAGGTATAGGCCAGTGGAGCTGCCTCTGCTAGGCTGCCGCTGATGTAGGCGGCCCAGATGGCTCCGATGCCTCCCAGGTGTCCATGATCGCCGTAATACCCCGCGGCCAGTTGAAAGACTGGGCATTCAAGGAGGCAATTTCCACACCGGAGACAATAGAGCGCCTCCTTTAGAACAGGATTCTGGGCCAGGGTGCTGCGTCCGCTGTCCAGGAAAACGACATGAAGCTCTAACGGGCCACTGACACCCCGGACCAGATTAAACTCGATATCTGAGGTGGCACTGGGAGCGCTAATGATGTTCAGGTAGGCCGGCACGGTGAATCCACAGTAGCGCCAGGTTACCTCCGCTACTTTGAAAGCGTCATGAAGGGTAGGAACGACCTTCTCGATGCCGACCAGAAGAATGTGAAGCGGCGCATTGGTGACTGCCCGGATATTGCCCTCATTTTCGATGAGTATGGCTGAGCCGGTGTCAGCTGCCAGAACATTACAGCCGCTTATCCCAACATCGGCCTGAAAATACTTGTCCCGAAGGAACTCCCTTATCGCCTTCACCTCGGCCGATGCCTCAGGAGGTACTTCCCGGCCAGAGAAGTCAGTTAGAACCCGAGCAACCTCCTCTTGGGCCACATGAAGGGAAGGTAGCCCGTAGTGCATCGGTTTCTCTCGGCGCAGTTGTTGGATGAATTCGCCCACGTCCGTCTCCCAGAACTCGTTCCCCAAGCTCTCCACATAAGGCCGCAATCCCACCTCCTCGGCGGTGATGCTCTTGGCCGCCACGACTACCTTGCCCCGGCCAATTATCTGACCAATGATCCGCCGTGCCTCATCCGCCGATGTAGCAAAATGGACCTTTGCTCCGTTCTCCTCCAGAGTCCTTGAGGCCTGCTGAACCAGTTTGTCAAGCCTCTCCAGCGAGTCCTCCCTGATATGCCTGACCTCTTTAGCTAGCTCAGCTGTTTCGGGAAATTTGGCCAGGGCTTGGGCCTTCTTCTCCCTCCAGTTGGCCACCGACCTATAGATGGCAAGGAAGAGGCTTTCCTTTCGAGCTGCCTGCAGGAGCCGCTCAGCATATTTCTGAAACAGGAGTTTAGCCTCAGACATCATCGCCTCCCAGTGCCTGATGGAGAACCTCGCTGAAGTCCATCACTCGAACTCTGGCCCCTGCTAGCTTGACGCCCTGTCTCAAACTTGCATGACAGAAAGGGCACAGAGTGATTATCACTTCGGCTCTGGTATCTGCCAGGTCTTTGGCTCGCCGGGAGGCCAAAAGCTCGGAGAGTTCCGGGTATATCAATTCGCCAGGCGCTCCACAACACACAGTTAACTCCTTGCTCGAAGCAACCTCCACAAGTTCCAGGTTTTCAATGGCCCGCAACACCTTCCGGGGCTCCTCAACGAGGTTCAGAGAACGGGCCAGGTGACAGGGATCATGCAGGGTGGCCTTGAGAGTCTCGGGCAGGGAAAGCCTCCTCTCAGACTTGTCTAGGGCCTCAGCTATTGCGGAAACATAGGGGACGATCTCGAAGTCAAAGCGACTCAGAAACCTGGGGTAAACCTGCTGGAAGATCTCGGCCGAGTGGGGGGTAAGGGTGATAACCCTCCTGACCCCAGCTTTCTGGAACTGTTCCGCCACACTGTAGGCCTGCCTCTCAAATTCTTCGAAGAGCCCATGCTCGTATAACAGGGCCCCCGAATAGAGTTCTCCCTGGAGGTGGCCAAACTCCACACCGAGCCGCCTCAGGTTTAGAGCCGATACCCTCAGAAGATGGTGGTAAGTCTGCCGTTCCTCCTGCCTCACCCGTGCCAGTATTTTGGTCAAATCCAAGCCGATCGTCTTGGTGAACTTCTGCATCAGGGAAGCAGTGGACAGGAGGGCATCCTGGAACTTGACCTTTTTCAGGACTTCTCGTAGAGGTTGAACATAAGGGGTCATCTGATACTCACAGCCAGTATAAAATATCGTGCTGCCCTCTACCGGAAGCTCAAGCCCGTTTGACCAGGAGTTGCAATCGGATTCTCGCAGTCCTAAGGGGTTTCCCCATCTGATGATGTTGGCACTGAGCAGATGTAGGACGGGTGGTATATAGGGGCTGGCAGGCTTTATTGACATAAACCTCCCTTGGTCAGGCGTTCTCTCAGTCGCTGGAGGTCTTTAAGCGTATTTATGTCTAAGATCACTCCCTCGGACTCAACAGGTACCTCGAGAACATCCCCAGGGTGACGGTTGACTATTTCCCTCGCTCCAACGTCACCTTTTAAGGTCATGAGTTCTTCCAGGTATTTGATGGAGAAGATGACCGGGTGTCCGCGCCTCCCACCGAAAACAGGGATGACGATGCCTTTATCGTGCTGGACGAAGTTCTCTATAAGCTCATCAATGATGCAGCTCTCAATCAAGGGCTTATCCGCCAAGGTAATCATTATCGCTTGAGCTTGCCTCTCAACTAGAGGCAGTCCAGCAACTATAGAGGTGCCTATGCCCTGGCGGTATCTGGGATTGAAGGCAATCTTAGCCGACCTTTGGGCTATTCTGCCAATGACCTCCTCAGCCTGATAGCCTACTACGACGATCACCTCATCTACCAGAGAGCAGAGTAAATTATCCAGCGCTTGCTCCAGGATGGTTTTGGCTCCCAAGGGTTGCAACAACTTCATCCGACCCATTCGTCTCGATTCTCCAGCGGCCAGGAGTATGGCTGAGGTGAACAAGGAACCTCCGCAAGGATTCAGGAGTGTCGAACTTTGATTATCTCCGCCAAGATGCTGACGGCTATCTCCGCCGGCGTTTCCGCCCCAATCTCTAGTCCTATGGGGGTGTGTACCCTATCAAGAGCTTTCTTGGGCACTCCTTTGGCCTGTAGGTTGGAGAAAATAGTCTCCTTTTTCGCCTGACTGCCTATCATGCCGATATACCTGGCCGTTGTCCTCAGGGCTAACTCGAGTGCCCTTTCATCAGACCGATAATCCCTGGTGACGATCACCAGATAGCTTGACCGACCTATCTTCAGCTCCTCAAAAGCCTTCTCAAAGGACTTGGCGATGACCTCATCCGCTTCAGGAAATCTCTCCGGGTTGGCGAACTCCGGACGCTCATCTACTACCGTGACCCTGAAGTCCAGCAACTTCCCCATTTTAGCCAGGGGGATGGAGACGTGTCCCCCGCCAAAGATGTACAGGGCGGGGGTGGGGAGAAGGGGCTCAATGAAGACCTCTACCTCACCCCCGCAGATCATGTCCATCTGCTTTCCAGTGAGCTCAAAGTGCAGCCGTTCCGGCTGACTGCTCTCTAGCACCTCTCTAGCCTTCTCGCGCACCCGGGCCTCAAGCTCTCCACCGCCCAGCGATCCAAGGGTCATACCGTCTGCCCGCACCAGCATCTTAGCCCCCTCTCTTCTTGGCACAGAGCCTTTGGCCAGGATGATGGTGGCCAGGGCAGCTTCCTCCCCGGCAGCCCTGAGCCTGGCGATCTCCTCATAAATGTCGGCCTCCTTCATGGCGTCCTCCTCACTGGCAGGCTGCCTTTCGAAAGTATAACCTCCAACGCTGGCTTATCTTTCTTCACCTGTCCCAGCACAACGCGGCTGATCAGGGGATGTCCTCTCTGCAGGATCGTCGCCGCAAGTTCCCTCGCCGCTGAGGGCTCACCCCTGTCTAGCTTGTTTATAAAGGGGATGAGCCTGGCGCTAGCCGGGGTTCCCTTGGCCATTCCCTTTGGATGAACGACTAGAGTGGCGATGGCCTGCATGGTAACGGTTCCCCCCAGCGGCACCCCGGTCAGCTCGGAGGCCAGATGGGACCGGAAGACGTTTTCCTCGGTGAGTGGGAGCCCGAGTGCCTCAAGCCCCACTACCGGAACCACCAGCGTGGTGCTTGGCGGGATTACTGGCTCAGAGGAATTGGGAGCCTTTAGCGGCCGATGTGCTGCCCCGTCTGCCTCAACTATTATATAGGCTGTTTGACTTGAGCAAGCTAGCTTGTCCACCATCTCCGAAGTAAGTCCCTGCAATTTACCCTGTGCTGGTAGCCTCGCCCTGGCAGCAGTTACCTGGCCCCTTTCCCCTAGCTTGTGCAAGACTTGCTCGATGAGTCTCTCCTCATCTTCCTCGACCACCAGGAAGGGAAATCCATGGAGTGAGGGTTCAGCCTCGAGGATCTTGGTCGTCGTGGTGGTCAGAACTCGATGTCCGGCTGTCACGAGTTCTCGGGCCAGGGCAAACATGAGGCTAGTCTTGCCCCCACCCCCCACGAGGCTGATGACCTCCTGCTCCTTTAGGTCGAAAGCTTCTTGCAACTTCAAGGCCTAGGTGTTAAAACGTGCTAAAATTGCCTCCAGCACTGCCCCCGAGATCGCCCTCGTCTTTGGTCTGATCCGAAAGCACACCTCCCTGCTAGCTGTGGGGTCAATCTCGCCAAGTTTAGCGCCCTTCTTCACCTCTATCCCGCTGCGCAGTAAGCCGCGGAGCACCCCTTCAACTATAGCCCTGACCTCTGCCTCACCCACGCGCCCAATCAATTCGTTGGCCGCAACCCAATCTCCTATATTCTTGTCCGTTTGGAAGAGGCCACTCGCGGGAGCGTGAAGCACCCTTTCGAACGTCAGGCCGCCCACAGGGATGGGCACCCCCGTATCCTCCTCTGCCTCCCCTTCGAGGATGACCCTCCCCAGGTTCTCGCTCCAGTTCGTTTCCACCACCATGTGAACATCCCTGTCAGCATAAAAGCCTGGCCCCAGGCCAATCACCAGAGGAGCGTCGCTGATTCTGGTGCCCAGGTTTCTCTTCGCCATTATGGCATCTATCAGAACATCGGGTTGCAGAATTCGCCTCACCTTGGCCTCAGGATCAACTAGGATCGGGATTTTCTGCTCCTCCCAGGCTTGGAAGATCTCCCTCTCAGAGGCGACACGCCTGGCTATCACCCCTTCAACCTCCTTCTCCCCTTCATAAATGGCCTCGCAGAAGGAGACCCCGCGGCAAACTGCCTGCGGAGCTGATATCTCAGTTAAGCAGACCCGGAAATGAGAGCGGAATAGGCGGTGAGCCACCCCGCTAGCCACCTCACCAGCCCCTTTGACGAGAACTACCAGTCTCTTATCAAGCACAGCTTCTTTATTCCTTCTATCTGTGGATAGACAGCCCCTTCGGTGATGGTTCGTACAACACTCTCCGGCTCAACTACTTTTATCCCACCAATGACATTTACGCCATAATCGAAGAGAACGGGGGAAAGGGGGCTGGTCGGACCGATGAGGGCCACGAACTTACCTCGACTCAAATCCAGGAGCCTTTCGAGAGTATGATTTATCAGGGAAGTTCCGGTGATTCCAATAACGTCGGCTTGGGGAAGTGTTTCCTCAGCTGCCTCGGCTGGCAAATCCCCGGGGCGAGGGCGTTGTTCGAGGATCCAGAGCTCTCGGGCGAGCTGACGAAGTCGGGACATCCCCGGGAAGTGACCCACGATAGCGATGCGTTTCCCGCTTCCCTTCTCCGCCACGATGTCGAGAACATTCTTCGTGGTGCATCTTGCCTCATCAACCTCGATAAGCGAGTTGAGGGCTGCCATCCCAATGGAAGCCTCGAGAAGATTGTCCGAGCGGACATAGCCAGACAGTTTCAGCGCTGATATCCCCCGCAGTTCTCCCACCCCTCTCACCACCCCATGGTGGGGATGTTCCTCTCTAAATGTGGAGGCCAGTCCACACCCTCGGCTTATCACCGCCGTGAAGTGGGCGCAGCAGTACACCTCGCGCACTAACGCATCTTCCTTCAAGCTGGCGATCAGATCGTCAATGATTTTCAAGCTCTCTCCAATTCCTTAGATAAGCTTGACCTCTAGCCGTGGACATCTCTAATTTTATCACAGCAGAAGCCTTAGCGAACCTTCCCTCGCAGCAAAGAGACGAAGTCGAGAGGCAAACTCAGTGTCCACAATGGCAGAAGTGCTCCAGGCCCAGGAGTTTGGCAGCGCCAGCTATGGTGACGCCGTAAAAGATCACTGGCTTGGATACCCTGAACTGCTCAAAGGTGTTGTTCGTTATGGTAGTGCCAGTTACCAAGGCCACATCACACCATTTCAGATTCTCCTCCGACATCTGCGGGCCGCCTATCCTTATCCCAAATCTTTTCTGGCCAATGTTGCCCTTGTCCAGGTCGGTTATCCTGAGCTCAAATTTCTGAGACAATACCTCAGCCATTCGTGGTTGGAAGCCTACCAGGGCTATTCTGGGGGTACCATATCGCTCCTCTATATATCTCGCCAGCGCCTGAGCACACATTCGAGGCTCCTGATCCTTGCAGTGTATGGTCTTATCTACCAGGCCTGCATATCTCAGCACGGCGTTGAGCGTGGAGATGAAGATCGCCCGCCGGAAATTATTCTTTAACTCCATCTCCAGCACCTCGGCGAGCTTCCCGCTGAAATCGCCATACATATCGGTGTAGGCCTGACCTTTGACCCCTTTAAACTCCGCCTGCATCAGCCTTTCCCTTCCCTTAATTAAGGGGTAATCCCTCTCATCTGGGTTGCCAATAGCCTCCTCCGGGGAGAGGGGAAAGGCCCGAATGGATATCTCCTCAGACGCCAGATTACGCTGGCGAATAATTCTCGCCAGGCTCTCTCGAAGGAGGTCAAATATCAGCTCAGACATCTTTAATTTTCCAAAGTTTCGATGTCCCCCATCTTCAAGGCCTTTATTCCTTTCACCTCAGCATTGGTTAAGGCTTTTCGATCTGCCACCAGGCCCCGGAATTCATAGCCTGACGGGGACGTAGAACCCTCCCGAGTCACCTTTTATGCCGCGAACTATCGGCCCTCCCACGATCAGCGTGGGTATTCCATCTCTCAGATAAGGCCTTAGCCATCCACCGGAGTCTATCACCGCCTCATTCGGCAGCTGTTTGCCCTGGAGGTCTACCACCACCCTTATAGCCGTAGTCTCCAGGATCTCCTTAACTCGGATCGTGCCCAGGATGTCCCTTATTCCGGGGAGTTCGATGAATCGGCCATCATTCCCGGTAGCTCGAAGTCCCACGCCAGCTATAGCACCTATCACCCCCTGGCCCGTGCCACCCAGTTCTTCAAGGAAAACGCTGGCCTGGCGGGCAAGGCGATATGCCTCCTCCTTGGTGACCAGTTCGCGCTGGGTCGCTTTCCCGAATTCAACTATCTCCCCGGTGACCATTCCCTTGGGGCAGATGCACAGGCCGGGATCTGAACCGGGCACGAAATGAGCCTGTATAAACCGAACAGCCACTTCATAGATTGCAGGCTTAAAGTTTTGAACTTCGAGGCAGGCATTGCCATTGTTGGAGGTATAAGGTATATCTCTATGTAACAGCAGCTGATGACGGGTAATGCCGAGAACCTTGCCCAGGCCTTCCTTTTCAATCTCTTCAGCGAGGGCACGGGCTAGCCGTCCTGTACCAATGCTGCTTTTGGTATCTGTGTCATCGATGCCTATGAAGATGACTTTTTGCATTTTGACCTCCGATTTGGTGATTCATGCAGCTCCTGGCCTTTTCCCGCGTCCCAGACTGCCCAGCAGGATACCTATGAAACCACCTCCAGCTCCAAACGCAAAGTGCAACATGGCCAGCATCGTCAAATTACAGGGCAGGCTCCGGCCAAGGGAATAACACGAGAGCAACACGAAGAGCACCTTGCTGGTATGAGACAGAGCACCCGTGCCGGTAGCTGCAATCAAGTAGGCTAGGTATTTACCAGAGAGCCTCTCAGCAACCGGCCAGAGTATGTCTAGCGCCAGCCCCGGGATGCCATATCTTAGGAATGGAGCCATCCAAGGACCTGCCATGCCAAGGCCGATTTTGGGCATGACTAGGAAAACCACTGCGCTGGAGGCGAAGGCCATGTAGCTGCCTGATATCCTCGTTGACCACCTCACCTTTCCTATGATCAGCAGTGGCATCCAGATGAGCCCACTGATGCCCGGAATGTGCAAACCTGACTGCCGCAGTATGGCTCCGGCGCCGAGGTGAACAAGCACCAGCAGGCCGGAGAGAGCGGTTAGATGGAGATAAGTGATCGCCGTTTTACCTGCTATTTGACCATGCAATTTATCCTGGTAGCGATCCATTTAAAGCCTCCTCTTGTTATATCACTCACGATATAACACTAACTTGATTTAGAAATTCCTGAAATCTGGCCCGTAATTCCTTATATTGATTGAGAACCTTCCAGCCCTCCTCAGTTAATCTCGCATGGCGCCCGCCAACTCCGCCGGCGGCTATTTCAACCAGAGGTCTCGGTGCCAGGCGGTTCATCGCCTCCACCCAGAGCCAGGCGTTGCGATAGGCCAGGTTCATTGACCGAGCCGCCGCGGCTATAGAGCCATACTGCTCGATCCTTTCCAGCAACATCGCCCGGCCTCCCCCGATGTAAAGCTCGCCGTCCTTCTCCAGCCATATCTTCCCGGACACCGCCAGGCCAGGCCTCGGCTGGCTAGGGGAGCCTTTTAGCTTTCTGACCTTAAACCTTGGCAATTCAGCGGCCATCCTGGCTATATTATAAACGATATAACCACAAGTGACAACTGCCAGAGCTTTGATCACAGG
The DNA here is from genome assembly GCA_964645275.1 of uncultured Dehalococcoidia bacterium. GTDB lineage: Bacteria > Chloroflexota > Dehalococcoidia > SZUA-161 > SpSt-899 > CAZYDA01. Next base: position 10,637 of record CAZYDA010000010.1, read on the forward strand.
CCTTAAAGTCATTTCCCGAAGGGACAGTGGGGGAAGGAGCATTCCTGACAGCCTAGGCAGAGTCCGCCGTGTCCTAGCTCGACGATGTCCTCCCTGGAGAGCCGTTCACCAGCGAGCACTCGCGGCAGGAGGAGATCGAGGATGGTCGTTGGACTGTAGAGCACGCAAGCTGGTGCTCCCAGTATGGGGATGCCCCGCAATACGGCATACAAAAACATGGCGCCGGGGAGGACGGGTGCCCCGTAGGAAATTATTTGAGCGCCGGCCCTGGCAACCCCTTCAAGGGTGACATCGTCTGGGTCTACCGATAGCCCGCCGCAGACGATCACCACCTCAGTTCCCCTAGAAACCAGCTTCTTTACAGCTTGCGCAATCACATCGGCATCGTCAGGCACCACGAGGCTCTCCTCCAATATCGAGCCCAGCGCCTTGACCTTCCTCTCGATGATGGGGCCAAATTTATCTTCTATCCTGCCCTTATAGACCTCGTTGCCGGTAATAATCGCCCCCACTTTGCTTCTCCCGAAGGGGCGCACCTGGATTACCTTGTCCCTTTCTTGACAGAGTTGCTCCACTTGTTCCACAATGGCCTCGTTTACAGTGAGGGGGATCACCCTGGTCCCGGCCACAATCAGCCCCGGTCGGCAAATGGTGTTATCATGCAGGGTAGACACCACAACCTGCCCCAGGGAGTTGATCTCCCTCAGCAATTTCTTGTTTACCTTAAGCAACCCGAAGATCTGGGCCTTAAGGTTCACCCTTCCTTCACTCGGCTCGGTAAGGCTTATTCCCACCCCCGCTATGGCTCGACCAATCCGCCGGGCAGCTTCCTCCTCGTGAAGCTCTCCCTCCTCCAGCTCCAGGATATACACATGTTCCTTCCCCAGCTTAAGCAGTTCGGGAATATCCTCTTGCCGGATCACGTGTCCCCTTCTGAATCCAGGGCCTTTATACTCCCCGGGGATCACCCGGGTCACATCATGAGCCAGGGTCAAACCGACAGCCTCCTCCAACCTGACCTTTTTCAGCATCAGGTGCCTCTCCCTCAAAGAATCCGCTAAATCTTAAAAGCCCTTCCGGGCCGTCTCTTATTATAGACATCAAGCTCGCGGGATGCTACCGTTTATCCTTCAGCAGATCAGATGTTCAAGGAAGCTAATGGCGTGACTGGACTTCCTTTGTTGGCTTACGCAGCGGGAGACACTAGCGTAGCGAGCAGAGGGAAAGTCAGCCAGGAAGTTGAGACACTAATGGTGGGCCGCGCAGGACTCGAACCCGCAACCTACTGATTAAGAGTCACTCCGCAGACAAGCCGGCAACCGCTTGCTGGGCCAACCGCTTGCCTCCTTTCCTGACCTGGATTATAATGGCGTTGAAGCCCGCTGTCAAGCCGAAATCGAAGGCGGTAGCTGTGACGCAAAAGCCATTCCCGTCGAAACGTCGGATTATATTCCATGAGTACCAAGGCCACGGGTACCTGCCATTTGGCGAAAAGGATTGCATCAAGGCCGAAGCCTGCTACAATAAGCCTCTTGATATAGCCAGGTGGTCTGCGACGCGTCTATCTGAGCCTCCTGGATCTAGCCGTGGACCGGAGGGGCTATCGTGAAGAGGAAAAAAGCAGGGCATAATCGCGGTCGAGAAGCATCCCGAGGGAGCCAGCCACCGCCCTTTGACCGGCGCATCATCGAGCGTGACCTTCTGGCGATTAAGCAACTACTCGAGGAGAAAAATTTCGGCTCCATTGACGAGATGAATAGGTATCTGGAGCGGATTGGAAAGGCTGGCAAGGTGCTTGAGTGGAAACCCAAGACACCGCTGGAGAGAGCTCAGAATCTCATCTACGAGGCGCTGGAAACAACAGGCAGAGAAAGGCTTGAACTGATATACCAGGCTCTCGGTGTATGCCCGGATTGTGCTGACGCCTACGTTCTGCTGGCTGAGGAAAAGGCCCAAAGTCTAGAGGAAGCTGCCTCCCTTTATCTGGCTGGAGTTAAAGCTGGGGAACGTGCATTGGGGAAGAAGGTCTTTAAGCGAGACGTGGGCCATTTCTGGTCAATCATCGAGACCCGACCTTACATGCGGGCCAGAGCCGGTCTTGCCCGATGCCTCTGGTTTTTGGGAGAGCGTGAGGAGGCCGTCAAGCATTATCAGGAGCTTCTCAGGCTCAATCCCAGCGATAACCAGGGAATCCGCTACCCATTGGCAGCCGCACTGCTTGAGCTGGGAGATATAAACGCCTTGCAGGAGCTTCTGGGCAAATATGACGAACCAACAGCGGCCTGGCTGTACACCAAGGCGCTGGTAGCCTATCTTAAGCAGGGAGACACCGCTGAGGCACGTGAGCGGCTTCAGGAGGCAATGGATTACAATCCTCATGTGGTGCCCTATCTTCTCGGCAAGAAGAGGCTTCCCAAACGGCTGCCAGAAAGCATAGGTTTTGGAGACAAAGACGAGGCCGTTGTTTACGCGGCTGAGTTTGGCCCCGGCTGGCACAAGACCAGGGGAGCCATCGACTGGCTGGCAGCGGTATCTGGGACAGCACGGCGTGCAAAGCGGCTCAGCGGGAAGCCGGCGGGTGTTCCCGATGTGTTTCTCCGGGCATTTGAGTCCGAGGAGGGGAGACGATAGCCCCAAGGAAAGATGAGAGTGGAACAACCGTTACATTTGTCATTGACGATGTTACCAAGGATGGATGGACATATCAGCCTTCAGCCAACGGTGACTTCGATGGGGATGGCACAAGTGGCGACGCCAGTAATTCAATAAGCGTGCCCAGACACTCCACAGCAAAGAGCTAAAAGAG
>CAZYDA010000011.1:0-13097 GCA_964645275.1 uncultured Dehalococcoidia bacterium
GCTCATGGAGGCGGAGGAGACGGAGTACGAGGAATTATATCTGGAAGGGCTGCGACACATGCTGGAGCAGCCGGAATTCTCCCGAAAGGAACTGGCACTGCAGATCGCCGAGCTCCTGGAGGAGCGGCATCGGTTTAAGTCGGTCATCTCGCAGATCCCCTTGAGCGATAGGCCCAGAGCCCTCATCGGGAGCGAGAACCCGGAGGAAGCGATGCGCAGCTGTGCCCTGATCCTGGGAAGCTACGGTCTGCCACACCGCGCCAGTGGGGCCATTGGGGTGGTGGGTCCCCTGCGACTGCCCTATGAGCAGGCCTTTTCCGCCGTTCGTTTTCTCTCGGGCATCATGAGCGAGCTGATCGCCGAGCTTTATGGATGATAGGAGGTGGACCTTGGGGGAAGAGGAGAAGGTTAAGATGCCTGAGGTAGCTGAGGACATTGATTCACTGAAGAAGGCCTTGGAGGAGGAAAGATCCCGGGCCAACGAGTACCTGGCCAGCTGGCAGCGGGTTCAGGCCGATTTCAGCAACTTCAAGAAGCGTGCTGAGAGGGAGAAGGAGGAGATAACCAAGCTCGCCAATGCTGGGCTGGTGGCCAGCCTTCTGCCGGTGATTGATGACCTGGAGCGCGCTCTGGACAACGCCTCAGGGAAGCTTGCCGGGCTGACCTGGGTTGATGGGATAAGGCTGATATATCGCAAGTTGCTCAGCATTCTGGAAGCTCATGGCCTTTCCGCCATCGAGGCCGAGGGGAAGGATTTCGACCCCAGCCTTCACGAGGCAGTCCTCTACGAGGAGGGGGAGGAGGGGAAGGTGCTGGCTGAGCTACAAAAGGGCTACAAGTTCCATGATCGAGTAATCCGTCCCGCCATGGTGAAGGTGGGCAAAGGAAATAAAGAGGAGAAGGAGGGGTAAGATGGGCCGAGCAGTGGGCATTGATTTGGGCACTACCCTGAGCGAGGTAGCAGTATTGGAGGGAGGAGAGCCGAAAGTGATCCCCACGGCTGAGGGAGGTAATACCTGCCCCTCCGTGGTGGCCATCAGCAAGAATGGGGAGAGACTGGTAGGGCTGCTGGCCAAGCGCCAGCAGATCGTCAATCCGGAGAACACCATCTACAACATCAAGCGGTTCATGGGGCGGAGATGGGGAGAGCCGGTGGAACGTGAGCTGCCGGTGGAGGAGGATGCCAAGCGGATGACCTATAAGGTCGTTCGAGGTCCGCATGATGATGTGCGGGTGGTGATGGGTGGTCGGGAGTACAGCCCGCCTGAGATCTCCGCCATGATCCTCCAGAAGCTTAGGGCCGATGCAGAGGCCTATCTGGGTGACAAGGTGACCGATGCGGTCATCACCGTGCCAGCCTACTTCAACGACAGCCAGCGGCAGGCGACCAAGGACGCCGGCACAATTGCGGGGCTTAACGTGCTGCGCATTATCAACGAGCCCACGGCCGCCGCTCTGGCATACGGCCTGGATAAGAAAAAGGAGGAGACCGTCGCCGTCTATGACCTCGGTGGGGGTACCTTCGATATCTCCATCCTGGAGATTGGAGAGGGCACCTTCCAGGTGAAGGCCACCGCGGGTGATACCCACCTTGGCGGTGAGGACTTCGACATGCGCATCGTGAACTGGCTCTGTGACGAGTTCAAGAAGGACCAGGGGATTGACCTGCGGCAGGACCGCATGGCCATGCAGCGCCTTAAGGAGGCTGCCGAGAAGGCCAAGTGCGAACTCTCGACCGTGCTCCAGACGGAGATAAATCTCCCCTTCATCACGGCCGATGCTTCGGGGCCAAAACACCTCAACATCACCCTCACCCGGGCCAAACTGGAACAGCTGGTGATGGACCTGGTGGAGCGCACCCTGAGGCCCTGCCACCAGGCGCTGGAGGACGCCAAACTTCGGCCGGAGCAAATAGACAACATCATCTTGGTTGGCGGGATGACGCGCATGCCCCTGGTTCAGCAGAAGGTAAAGGAGTTCTTCGGTAAGGAGCCGCACAAGGGGATCAACCCGGATGAGGTGGTGGCCATGGGAGCCGCCATCCAGGCCGGGGTGCTCAAGGGAGAGGTAAAGGAAGTCCTCCTGCTGGACGTTACCCCGCTTACCTTGGGCATTGAGACGCTGGGAGGGGTGGCCACGCCGCTGATCCCGCGGAACACGACCATCCCTACCTCCAAATCGCAGATCTTCACCACGGCCACCGACAACCAGACCAGCGTGGAGATACACGTGATCCAGGGGGAGCGTCCCATGGCCGCTGACAACCGTACCCTGGCTAGGTTTATCCTGGATGGCATTCCCCCAGCTCCCCGGGGTGTGCCGCAAATTGAGGTGACCTTCGACATTGATGCCAATGGCATTCTCAGCGTGAAGGCTCGAGATAAGGCCACGGGCAAGGAGCAAAAGGTTACCATTACGGCCTCCAGCGGTTTGACCAGGGAGGAGGTCGAGAGAATGCGGCAGGAGGCGGAGAGGCATGCTGATGAGGATCGCCGTAAGCGAGAGGAAGCCGAGGCTCGCAATGCGGCTGACAGCATGGTTTACACCGCAGAGCGAATGCTCCGCGAGCAAGGCGACAAGATCCCTGCTGGGGTGAAGAAGGAGGTGGAGGACAAGATCTCCACTTGCCGCAATGCCCTCTCAGGCAAGGACATAAACGAAATAAGGCGAGCCACCCAGGAGCTCTCTCAGGCACTGCAGCAGGCTGGGGCAGCCATCTACCAGCAGACGGGCGCCACCGGTGAGCAAAAGCCCCCTGAGGGAGAAGGGAAGCCCGGTGGGGAGGAGGGCACCGTAGAGGGAGAATTCCGGGAGGTATAGGCCTGGTAAAGCGGGACACTCGAGTCTGAAATAGCATGCTCTGGCTGGCCGCCAGGGGCGTTGGCCTTAAATGAGGAAGTGGAAGTTGCTGCCCCCGCCGCCGGAGGGAGTTCTGGGGGATTTCCAGCTGCCTCCTTTACTCACCTCACTGCTCTTCAATCGAGGAATAACCCGTCCCTCTGAGGTCGAGCCCTTCCTGGCCGCTGACGAGCGTCTCATGGGGGACCCTCAACTCCTTCCAGATGTGGATAGGGCCATCGCCCGAATTTTGCGCGCTCTCCTCAACCGGGAGCTCATCGCCGTCTACGGAGACTTCGACGCCGATGGCGTGACCGCTACCACAGTGCTCACTGAGGGACTGTCTCGACTTGGAGGCCGGGTCTTCGCCTACATCCCCCACCGACAGGAGGGGCATGGGCTGAGTTCCTCGGGACTTAAGGAAGTGCGGCATCGGGGAGCCACACTCGTCATCACCGTTGACTGCGGCACCGGAGACCATGGCGAAGCGGAGGAAGCCCGAGCCATAGGCCTGGACCTCATCATTACCGATCACCACCGACCTACCTCTGATTTACCTCCCGCCCTGGCGGTGGTCAATCCGCAGCGAGAGGACTCAACCTACCCCACCCGCGAACTCGCTGGCGTAGGGGTAGCCTTCAAACTGCTTCAGGCCCTCTATGAAGCCACTGGCAGGAAAAGCCCCAATGAGCTGCTCGACCTGGTAGCCCTGGGCACGGTGGCCGACCTGGTTCCGCTGACCCGGGAAAATCGCTACCTGGTAAGGAGGGGACTCCAGGTGCTGAACGAGTCCCGCCGGCCTGGGATTCAGGAACTCAAGAATTATGCAGGCGTTAGGAAGGTTGACACACAGGCCATCTCTCACCTTCTGGCCCCCCGTCTTAATGCAGCGGGTCGAATAGACCACGCCTCCGAGGCCTATGCCTTGCTGGTGGCCACCTCAACCTCGGAGGCCAGCAGTTTGGCTGCCAGGCTTGAGCGAACCAACGCCGAGCGCCGGAGCCTCACCGAGAGGGTGCTGGAGATGGCGGAGCAGAAGCTTGGGCTCCCGGTCAAGGAGCCCATCCTGATAGTGGGCGATGAAAACTTCCCGGCAGGTGTGAATGGATTGGTCGCCTCAAAGCTGGTGGAGAAGTTCTACCGACCAGCGGTGGTCCTCGAGCTGGGCGGGGAAATGAGTCAGGGGAGTTGTCGTAGCATTCCAGAGTTCGATGTCCTCGCTGCCCTATCGGAGTGCCGGGAGCTGCTCACGCGCTTCGGGGGTCATGCTCAAGCTGCTGGATTTATCCTGCCCACCTCAAAGGTAGAGCTGCTCCATGAGAGGCTTGTTCAGGTAGCCCTCCGGGAGCTGAGAGGCCTCGACCTTCAGCCGACCATCTCAATTGATGCCGAGATTCCCCTCTCCTCCCTCAGCGGGGAGGTGCTTGACTTCTTGAAGGGGCTTGAGCCCTTCGGCCCAGGCAACCCCGTGCCCACCTTCCTCAGCCGTGGAGTAGCAGTTGTGGACTGCCAGCGGGTGGGGGAGAACGGTGAACATCTGAAGCTGAAGCTGAGGGAGGGGGAGGTCTATTGGGAAGCCATCGGCTTTGACCTGGGGAGCTTGAGTGAGCAGGTGGCCTCCTCAGTTGACATCGTCTATAATTTAGGAGTGGATGACTGGGGAGGAGAGAGTTTGCTAAGACTGGAGATACTGGACCTCCGATGAAGGTTCCACGCTGTAAGGGAACGAGGGATTTGCTGCCGCAGGATATGGTCCTCTTTCGGCGGAGCGAGGAGGTTTTCCGTTCCTGCTGTCAAAGCTGGGGCTACCGGGAAATACGCACACCCACCCTGGAGTATCTCCATCTTTTCACCTCCGCCGGAACCCTCAGCCCGGCAAGACTCAGCCGGGTCTATTCCTTCCTTGACTGGGATGGTTGGAGCGGTGAGAGGGTGGTTTTGAGGCCCGATGGAACCATCCCCGCTGCTCGGCTCTACGTCGAGAATCTCTCCCACCTGCACCTGGCCAGGCTTTTCTACGTTGAAAACATCTTCAGCTTTGAGGGAGAGACGCGAGAGAGATGGCAGTGTGGGGCTGAGCTCATCGGTGGGCTGGAACCGAAGGGAGAGGCTGAGCTTCTCATGCTGGCTCAGGAGGTCCTGAGCCGACTCGGCCTTCGAGCCGAGGTTAGGCTATCCCACCTGGGACTGCTGCGCGGCCTGGTGGGAGAGCTGGCCCTGGGCAAGGAGGAGGCGGCGGAGTTGCTTAAGCTGTTCCTGCAGGGGGATGGTGGCGCGGTTGACCGAGCACGTTCCCGCTCCCCTGAGGTGGCTGAGGTGCTGTCCCTCCTGCTTAACGTGAGGCAGGCAGCTCACGGATTTCTGGAGAATCTCAAGGGGCTTCTCTTCTCCACCCTGCCTCACCTTGCGGGGTATGCAGCGGATCTGGCTCAGGTAGCCCAGCTGCTTGATTGGGCCGGTGCCAGTTACCAGGTTGACTTTGCCCTGGGGCAGGAGTTCGAATACTACACCGGTGTGGTCTTCCAGTTCAGAATAGAGGCTGAGGTGGTGGGAGGGGGAGGTCGGTATGACGAGCTGATCCCCCTTATCGGCGGAAGGAAGATTCCGGCTGCTGGCTTCGCCCTTTACTTGGACAAGCTCATGAACTTCCTCCAGCCTCCGCCAGAGGCTGGGAGGGTCCTTTTAAAGAGCAAATTTGCCTCTGGCGAGGATGCTGAGGCAACCTTCGAGTTTGCCAAGCGGCTGCGCTCGAAGGGATGGGTGGTTGAGCTGGAGACAGGCCCCCTCGAAGCCGCTAACTGTGACTGGGTTGTCGAGCTTAAGAGGCAAGGCAAGAAGTTGCTCTTTGACCTTCAAGGGAAGGCTGGCCAAAGGTTGGAAAATCTATCGGAGGCAAAGGCCCTGGAGAAGCTGAAGGAAGGGCATCTTCCACTGTCGAGTTGAACATCCTCGCAATCCCGGTTCTGACCTTTTTACCGGGCTTGCGGCAATTCTGTAGCCCTCTGAAGCCATGGTTGACAAACTATGCCCTGCTGAGTATTCTGAAAATCGGCAAAAATTTGCCGACAAGTTGAGATGAAAGACCTGGCTGGACAGGAAGTCGAGCGCAAGGTCATCGCCATACTGAAGGCCCTGGCGGAGGTTTCCGAACCTTTGGGTTCGACGGCCATCGCCCGGCGGCTGAAAAAATCGGGCATTGAGCTCAGTGAGCGGACGGTGAGGTATCACCTCAAATTGCTGGACGAGCGAGGGCTCACCAGGCCGGTGGGCAGAAATGGCCGGCTGATCACTGCCCAGGGGAGGGAGGAGCTCAGAAATGCTCTGGTGGGGGACAAGGTTGGCTTCGTCATCGCCAAGATAGAGCTGCTGGCCTTTCAGACGAACTTTGACTGGAGGAGGCGCAGCGGGGTTATCCCGGTGAACCTCTCCTTCTTCCCCAGGGACAAATTCCGCCGGGCTCTCCAGCTCATGAGGCCAATCTTTCAGGCCGGACTCTGCGTGAGCGAAAAGGTTGGCCTGGCTGAGGAAGGGGAGCGGCTGGGGGAAATAGTCGTCCCGGAAGGCAAGGTGGGCTTCGCCACCGTCTGCAGCATCGTCATCAACGGATGCCTTCTGAAGGCGGGAATACCGCTGGACTCAAAGTTTGGCGGCATATTACAGATTCGAAACGGCGCGCCGCTGCGCTTTGTGGAGCTCATCTATTATTCTGGCTCCTCACTGGACCCCTCCGAGGCCTTTATTCGGGCAAGGATGACCGATGTTCGGGGGGTGGTGAGATCAGGGGATGGGAAGCTCCTGGCGAACTTCCGGGAGATCCCGGCACAATCTCGTCCACTGGCCGAGGAGGTGATCGAGAGGCTTCGTGAGTGTGGCTTCAACGGGGTGATAGCCCTGGGGGACATCAGCGAGCCGGTCTGCCAGGTTCCGGTAGGGCTCGATCGAGTGGGACTGGTTCTCCTCGGGGGGCTGACTCCGGTGGCGGCGGTTCAGGAGGCGGGGATTGAGACGGAGAACCGCGCCATGAGCACCATGATGGACTATCAGGAGCTGGTGAGCTTTCAGGGGGTGTTCGAGAGGTTTACCACCTAAAGTCCTCCCCCGAAGTTTAATTTAAATCAAAAGGGGATGAAGGTGAGCTTAAAGCTGGCGCTGCCCAAAGGACGATTGCAGTCGGCCACCAGTAGATTCTTGAAAAAGGCAGGGCTCGACTTCAACGACTATGATGAGGGCAGCCGACTCTACCGCCTGAAGTCTCAAGTTTGTCCCAGCCTCTTCGCCAAGGTTTTCCACGAGAAGGACATCGCTGTACAAGTGGCCATCGGTAATTACGATCTCGGGATCTGCGGGCTCGATTGGGTGGAGGAATTGCTGGTGAAATACCCCAGCGAGGCGGTAATAAGACTTAAGGGCTTGGGCTATGGGAAACGCCAGCTCTTCGTGGCCTCGAGCTCCTTCTCCGACCTGCTGTCCCTGGAGGGCTTAAGCGAAAGGAAGGAGTCAGTTCGACTGGTGAGTGAATACCCTAACCTGGCTGAAGCTTTCTGCCTGGGGCTGAGGCTTCCGAACTTCAGGATCTTCCCGGTGTGGGGAGCGGCTGAAGCCTATCCTCCCGAACAGGCAGATCTGGCCCTCGTTTCTGCTGGCGAAGCTCAGGATGTTCGGAAGCTGGGCTTGGTTACCCTGAGGGAAATCTTGGGAGGTGAGGCCATACTTTTCGCCAATCGGGAGAGTCTGGAGAGGAAGAACCTCGGCAGCTTGCTCTCAGCTCTTTACCGGGTAAAGCTTGAGCCTGAGGATCAGGAGCCCGCACCGGCTGCCTCTGAAGTGGGCCGTCCGCCCAGTCAGGATGACCTGGTTTATCTGGCTCTGCCGGACGGGCACCAGCAGGACCCCACGTCGAGGTATCTCGAGAGGGCTGGGCTTGAACTCTCCGGGTATTCTTCCTCCTCTTTCATTCGTCGGCCCATATCCAACATCCCCGGCCTGGCGGTCAAGGTCATCCGACCACAGGACATGCCGCTACAGGTCGCTAACCGGAACTTCAGCCTGGCGATCACCGGAAGAGACTGGCTTCTGGATCACCTGGCTCGCTTCCCCTCCAGCCCGGTGGAGGAGGTGAAGGAGCTGGGGTTCGGTCGGGTGAGGCTGGTGGCCGTGGTTAGCCAGGGACTTCGAGTGGAAAGCTTAAAGGAGCTTCGAGCCCTGCTTCAGAGCAGCAAGCTCGAGTTTCTTCGAATTGCCTCGGAATACGTCAACTTGGCCGATAAATATGCTCGGGAAAATCACCTGGCTCCTTACAAGGTGATCCCCACCTGGGGAGCCACGGAGGCCTTCCTCCCTGAGGATGCCGATCTCCTGATCGAGAATACCCAGACCGGGAAGACCCTGGCGAAACATGGGCTTAGGATAATAGATACGCTCTTCGAGTCGTCGGCCTGTCTCATTGGCCATCGGGAGGAGCTGCACCGAGAAGAGGTGAGCCGCGTAATTGAAATCCTCTGCCAGGGAACCGCAGACTGAATTTAAATCGGGGTGAAAATGCGGATAATTGATGACCTGGAGCAGGCTAAGTCATACCTTGATCGTCGTCGGCCACGCCTGCCAGAGACCTCCGCACGCCTGAGGCGGCGCCTGAGGGAAAAATTTGGCCGGGAGGTCGGGGTGGAGCAGGTGGTCAAGAAGATAGTCGGAGCGGTAAGGGAAAGGGGTGACGCCGCTCTTCAGGAATACACTGAGCTCCTTGACGGGGTTCGGCTGGACCAGCTTGAGGTTAGCTCGGAGGAACTGGAGATTGCCTGGCAGGGTGTAAGTTCAGAGCTGCTCCAGGCCCTTAAGTTGGCCGCCGAGCGCATTGGTTCCTTCCACCGGGCTCAACTGGAGCCTTGGCTGGGTGGAGAGCTGCGAAGGGGATTGAGCTGGCTTAAAAGGCCTCTAGAGAGGGTGGGGATTTACGTTCCAGGGGGAGCAGCCTCTTACCCCTCCACTGTGCTCATGACGGTCATCCCGGCCAGGGTAGCCGGCGTGGAGGAGATCGTTCTCACCACCCCACCGCGCAGAGACGGCTCAGTTCACCCGGCGACGCTGGTGGCAGCCCAGCTTTCAGGGGCAAATCGCACATTTAAGGTTGGCGGGGCACAGGCCATTGCTGCCCTGGCCTTCGGCACCGAGTCGGTTCCTAAGGTGGACAAGATCTGTGGTCCGGGGAACATCTTTGTCACCCTGGCCAAGAGGGAGGTTTATGGCTGGGTGGATATTGATGGGCTCCAGGGGCCAACGGAGACCCTCATTCTGGCCGACGCTTCAGCCAACCCGGCTCTCTGCGCAGCTGACCTTCTGGCTCAGGCAGAGCATGATGAGCTGGCTACCCCCATCCTGATCACCACCTCACCCCAGCTTGCCCAAAGAGTTCGGGAAGAGCTCAGCCGCCAGCTTGAGGAGCTTGGGGGTCAAATCGCCCCGATCTCTCTGGAGGAGAGGGGAAGGATAATCGTTGTCCCCGACCTGAAGGAGGCGGTTGAGCTGGTGAATCTCTACGCTCCGGAGCACCTCTCCCTCATATTGGAGGAGCCCTTAGGCATCTTAAGCCAGATCAGGCACGCTGGCGCCATCTTCGTCGGGGAAGCCTCCCCGGAGGTTTTAGGGGATTACCTGGCTGGTCCCAGTCATGTCCTGCCGACCGGTGGCACTGCCCGCTTTGCCTCCCCGCTGAGCGTTCTGGATTTCCTCAAATTCACTGCACAAATCGAGCTGGATGAAGTTGACCTTCGAGAATTGGGCCCGGCAGCAGTGACGCTGGCTCGAGCAGAGGGCTTGTTGGCTCACGCACGAGCAGTGGAGAGGAGGATAAATCAGGGCCTCCAGGCTCGTTAAGCTTGTGGGAAAAGGAGCGGGTAAAAGGTGAACGTGCTCCTGATTAACCCTCCTTCCGGGGCAGGCTACTACCGAGTGGGCATCAAGTTTCCTCCTTTGGGCCTAGCCTATCTAGCTGCCGTGCTCCGCAAACACGGACACGGGGTGAAAATCGTCGACCTGGCAGTGGAGGACATTGACTGGCGAGCCTATCCCTATCAGGAGTTCGACCTGATTGGCCTCTCGGTCGACACCTTAAGGTATCCGGCAGCGCTAGAGATAGCCCGAGCAGTGAAGGGGAGGGGAGGGCGGGTGGTCTTTGGCGGACCGCATGTAACCTTTTTCTATCAGGAGCCCCTGGAATCCGGGCTGGTGGACTGGGTGGTGCGCAATGAGGCCGAATACTCCCTGTTAGAACTAGTAGAGCACCTGGAGAGGAAGCAGCCGCTCGAGGAGGTTAAGGGTCTGGTCTATCTCTCGAACGGCAAACTTCAGATCAACCCGCCAGCCCCATTTATCGAGGACCTTGACTCTCTCCCCTTACCTGCCCGTGATCTTCTTCCACTGGACCTCTATACCCACAAGCTGGAGAAAAGGTATGCGGCTAGCCTCATCAGCTCCCGGGGCTGTCCCTTCGACTGTGAATTTTGCTCCTCCTCCCGATTCTCCGGCCTCCGCTGGCGAGCCCGCTCGCCGGAGAACATCCTCGAGGAGCTGGACGTGCTTTACAACAAGTATGGTTATCGGGCAGTGATGTTCTTCGATGACAACTTCACCCTCGACCCCTACCGTGTTGACCACCTTTGCCAGAAGCTGCTCAAAAGGGGATGGGATCTGGTCTGGTTCGCCCTCTCACGAGTTGACACGGTGGTGCGGAATGCCAAGCTGGTGGAGCTCATGGCCAAAACCGGGCTCAGGATGCTTTTCCTGGGCTTTGAGAGCGCCAGTCAGGAGACCCTGGACGAATATGGGAAAAGGCTGAAGGTGGAGGAGGTCTTCAAAGCTATGGACATCCTGCGGAGGAATAAGGTGAAGGTGATGGGCAGCTTCATCATCGGTGCCTTGGATGAGAAGAAGGAGATGATAAAGCGCACCATCAAGCTGGCCAAGAAGCTTAACCCCTATCATGTCCAATTCACCATACTCACCCCCTATCCCGGCACGCGACTGTATGAAAAGGTGAAGGACAGGCTGCTGACAACCAACTGGGGCGATTTTAGCGGCCTGGCCCCGGTAATAAGGCTGGATAACCTCAGCCCTGGCGAGCTTAAATCTCTCTTCAGGAGGGCTTACTTCTCCTTCTACTTTCGGCCCGGCAGACTTTTCACTCAGGGCCTCTCCTGGATTCCTAAGCTCATCTTAGGCTCTGGGCGAAGGGAGAGGGTGCCCTTGAGGAGATTGGGGGATGACTGGATCCCCATTAGAAGGTGAGAGAGGCGAACTTGGCCGGAAGCTGTGGCACCTTGGTGGTGGACTTCTTTTTCCGGTTCTTTCATTCTTCCTTCCCAAGGTCCCGCTGCTCATCGCCATTGGGGTAACTACACTGGCCTTCATCGCCTGGGAAACCAGCCGCTTTGCCTCCCCCAAGGTGAATAGCCTCATGGTCTCCCTTCTTTCCCCCTTCCTCAAGCGCGAGGAGCGCACCTCGGCCCTCACGGGAAGCACCTGGCTTCTCATTGCCACTCTGATTGCCTTCCTGGCCTTTGCCAGGGAGGTGGCCATTGCCTCGCTGCTGTTCCTGGCGGTGGGCGATTTCGCCTCCTGGCTGGGGGGCAAAAGATTAGGTCGGATAAGGGTTCTGCGAAAGAGCGTGGAGGGGAGTCTTTCCTTCCTTGTCTCTTGTCTTCTGGTCACCGGCCTGCTGGTCTATCTCAGAGAGGGATTCTCCGGGCCACTGCTCTGTCTGGGGGTCGTGGTGGCCACGCTGACCGAACTTTTGCCGCTGCCGGTGGACGACAATTTTTCAATACCCATAGCCAGTGGGATCGTGATGACCCTGGTGCAGCTCATCTAGAATGCCTTTCTGAATCTTGTGAGGGCCTTAATTGGGGTGGACCAGGCCTGCTCAGCTCTCCTCGGGGCAAAAAGGCGATGCCTAGGGTTCCTGGCCCGCTGGAGTAGCCCATGAGGGGGCTGAACTCAGTAACCCAAATCTCACGGCAGTTGAAAGCCTTTGCCACCTGCTCTTTTAGCCTCTCGGCCTGTTCCGGGGCGGCCGCATGCATTACAGCTGCCCTTATCAGCCGGCTGCCACAACCTTCATGAACCATGTCTAGGAGTCGGCTAACCGCTTGTTCGCGAGTTCTTACTATGCCTCGGAAGTGGATGGCCCCCTCATGTACGCTGAAAAGCGGCCTTATATGGAGCAGGGAGCCCAATTGAGCGGCGATCTTAGGAACCCGCCCAGTGCGGTAGGCATGGCGCAGGGTGTCTAGGTAGGCAGCTAGCCCTACCCTACTCCTCAGCTCGGTGACCAGCCGTACCGCCTCCTCCAGCCCTGCTCCATTATCAGCCCTCTCAGCCGCCGCCAAGGCGATGAGGGCCTCACCAGCTCCCAGGGTCTGAGAGTCCAGCACCTCAATGTTTATGCCAGGCTGCTCTTCCTGGAACCGCTTTTTGGCCACCTCGGCTACGTTGTAGAAGGTGCTCACCTTGCGAGAAATGGTCAGACAGAGGATGCTCTCAGCCCTTCGGCCAGCCTCCCTAAAGGCCTCCAGGAATTCGTGGGGAGAAGCTGGGGCAGCGTAGAAGCTGTTCGGCGAGCGTGCCAGCATCCGGTAGGCTTCCGAGGGACTGACATCTACTCCATCACGGTAGAGCTTGCCCTCGTAGAGGAAATTGGCCGGCACCACCACCATGCCATGCCGCTCAACCTGCTCCGGGGTGAGACAAGCTATGCTGTCAACCACGATGGCTATCTTCTTCATCTCTCCCGCTCAAGAGAAACTGGAGCACGATTTTGTTGAACTCCTCACGTCTTTCCCGCTGTGGGGCATGGCCACACTCCCGAAAGACGAAGAGCTGGGAATTTGGCAAGAGCTTGTGGGCAAAGTTGGCCTGAGATACAGGAAGGTAAAGGTCCTTCTCTCCCCAGATGATGAGCGCTGGAAGCTCAAGCTTCCGGAGTTCCTCCGGACTAAGCCAGTGATTCCCCTGCCCCGGTTCCTTCTCCAGGAAGGGATAGGATTTACCCGGCCGGAAAACTCGCCTTAAAAGGTTGCAGGAGGTAACGATTAACCATCCTAAGATGCTAACTCGGCCAAATCCCCAGGGATCCACCAGGACGAGCCTCTCCACCTTCTCTGGAAACTCGAGGGCGAATTTCAAGGCCACCCCCGCACCCAGCGAGTGTCCCCCCAGGCTTGCGTAGCTTAAGCCGACGGCCTGCATAAAGCCATGAACGAAGTTGG
>CAZYDA010000012.1:0-13090 GCA_964645275.1 uncultured Dehalococcoidia bacterium
CGGCGTGGAGGTGGATTTCGAGCCAGCGGAGGAATTGGGATTGCTTCCCAATCGCACAGCCAAGGTCATGGTGGATGGTCGGCGGATAGGAGTTCTGGGAGAGATCCACCTTCAGCTAAAGGACAACTTCAATCTCGTCTCAGAGAGCGTTACCCTGTTTGAAATCGAGCTGGATGGGCTTACATCGTGGGTGGAGCAAGCTCGCCTCTATAGGCCTCTCCCGCGGTTCCCGGGCGTGGAGAGAGATCTAGCTCTGCTGGCAGACGAGGCTCTTCCCGCAAAGAGGATTATAGAGGTCATTCGGCAGTTCCCGCAGGTAAGTCGGGTTAAGCTGTTCGATGTCTATCGGGGTGAAAAAATTCTGCCGGGGAAAAAGTCCCTCACCTTTTCCATACTTTACCAGTCTCCAGAGCGCACCTTGACCGATGTGGAAGTAAACCAGCTACAGCAGCAAATACTGGAGAGATTGGAAAGGGAGCTAGGGGTTGTTCTTCGCCGCTGAAATTTCTTACCGGAGACTGCATTTAGCCGCTCACGCTGACCTTGAGGAATGAGCGCAATCATTCTTGCCGGAGGCAAGGGTTCTCGACTGAGTCGGGATAAGTGCCAGCTTTCCTTGGCTGGCGAGAGGGTGCTTGAGAGGATTATCCGCCTCCTGAGTCAGTTCACGAAGGAGATTATTCTGGTTCTCTCACCGGAGCAGCCCAGTCCCTTTTTAATTCACCATCCAGAGGTAAGGGAAACGGTCGATGTTCACCCAGGTAAAGGGCCTCTGGTCGGCCTTTACTCTGGCTTGCGGCAGTCTTCTGAACCCTGCAACTTGGTAGTAGCCTGTGACATGCCCTTCCTTAATCCAAGGCTACTTCATCGGCTCCTTGAGCTTTCTCCCGGCTTCGATGTGGTCATTCCCCGCGTGGGCGATAAGGTAGAGCCGCTTCATGCAGCCTATTCCAAGAATTGCCTTCGCATAATGCAAAGGATGCTGGAACAAGGAGATTTCAAGGTGAGCAATCTACTGAGCTGGGCGAGGGTGAGATATGTGGAGGGAGAAGAGCTCGATTCGCTGGATCCGGGACACCTGAGCTTTTTTAACATTAACTCACCCCGGGACTTGGCCCAGGCGGAGGAGCTCCTCAAAGTGGGAGCTGGCAGTTCTTGGCTTTCTGGGGTTGAAAAGGAGGCATAGTGCTGAGCGTAGAGGAGGCCAGGGAGAGGATCCTGGCTGGCGTTGAGCCACTGGAGGCGGAGGAGAAGATGCTTCTGGAGGCCTTGGGACAGGTTCTGGCTGAGGATGTCTATGCATCGCTGAGCCTTCCACCCTACGCCAGCGCTGCTATGGACGGCTATGCCCTAAGGGCAGAAGAGACACGGGGGGCAAGTCGTGAGAATCCCCTGGTCTTTCAGATCCTCGGTGAGATAACTGCTGGAGAGACTCCCGGGCCAGGGGTACGGCCGGGGACAGCCATGCGCATCATGACGGGAGCTCCCCTGCCTCCTGGGGCGGATGCAGTGGTCCGCTTTGAGGATACCGATGAAGAGGAGCGGCGAGCCAGAGGCTTATCCGCCCACGAGATAGCAGTGTTCGTAGAGGTCCCACCGGGAAAGAATGTTAGGCCAGTTGGCGAAGACATTGTACAGGGACATCTCGTTCTGCATCAGGGAACGGCCCTGCACCCTCCAGAGATAGGCTTACTGGCTTCTTTGGGGAGGACAAAGGTAAAGGTCGTCCGACGCCCGGTGGTAGCTCTCTTGGCCACGGGGAACGAGCTCGTCGAACCTGGCCAGCCACTTTCCCCGGGGAAAATCTACAACAGCAACACCTTTGGCTTGGCTGCCCAAGTGCTTGAGCTTGGGGCAATTCCCAAGATCCTGGGCATTGCTCCCGATGACCCTCAGGCTATTTCAAAGAGAGTAGCTCAAGCCCTGGATTCCGACCTGGTGATCACCTCGGCTGGGGTCTCAGTGGGAGAATTTGACGTGGTAAAAAAGGTTCTAGCCGAACTGGGGGAGATAACCTTCTGGAGGGTACGCATGAAGCCAGGCAAGCCCCTGGCCTTTGGTCGACTGCGCAAGAGCAACAACGGCTGGGTGCCTCATCTTGGCCTGCCGGGATTTCCTGTTTCCTCCATGCTCGCCTTTAAGTTCTTTGCCAGGCCACTCATTCTCAAGATGATGGGAAAGGAGGAATCACCGCCCCGGATTATCAAGGCCATAAGCGAGAGCGAGATTATAAATGAGGATGGGCGGAGGGTTTTCGCCCGAGTGAAAATCAGGCAGGAAGAAGGGAGGTACTTTGCCCGTCTGACTGGGCCTCAGGGCTCAGGCATCCTCACCTCCTTAACCTCCGCTGATGGCCTCCTCATCGTGCCCGAGGAGACCAGGCTAATTTGCGAGGGGGATGAGGTCTTGGTTCAAATTTTGGATTGGGGAGGACTATAAATGCCACCGATGGTCTGCATTGTAGGAGCTTCTAAATCCGGCAAGACCACCTTGATAGAGAGGCTAACGCCGGAGTTTAAGCGTCGGGGATATCGGGTAGCCACGGTGAAACATGTGCCTCATGGATTTGACCTAGACGTGCCCGGAAAGGACTCCTGGCGTCACCTTCAGGCGGGGAGCGAGTGTGTGCTGCTCAGTTCCCCTAACCGATTAGCCTTGATCAGAGAGGTGGATCACGACCTGAATCTGGTAGAGCTGGAGCAATTCCTGGGAGACTTCGACCTGGTCCTGGCTGAGGGATTCAAGCGGGGAAGGAAATACAAGATAGAGGTGCACCGGCATGATTTGGGAGGGCTAACCTGTTCTGTAGAGGAGTTGCTAGCAGTGGTCACTGATGAGCCCCTTGAGCTGAATGTGCCACAGTTTTCTCCAGAGGATATCTCCAGGCTGGCTCAGTTCATTGAGGAGAGGGTGGTGTCTCGAGAGGAAGACGAGGTGAAGCTCTTTGTGGATGGCAAACCCATACCCCTAATTCCCTTCCCCAAAGAGGTTATCCGCAGGGTAAACCTGGCCCTGGCCTCGACCCTCAAAGGAGTTAAGGAACTTCGGAGAATGAACCTGTGGATCAGGAAAAGGAGCTGAAGCTAGTTCTATTCACCGACTTGGATGGCACATTGCTTAATTCACAAAGCTACTCCTACGAGGAGGCACTACCGGCTATCCGCTGGCTCAGGGAAAGACAAATTCCTGTCATCTTCTGCTCAGCTAAGACCAGGGCAGAGCAGGAAGCTTACCGGAAAGCCCTGGGGATAAATGACCCCTTCATAGTTGAGGAGGGGAGCGCCATCCTAATACCTCGCGGGTATTTTCCCTTCCATCTTGAGACTAGGCGGTGGACCGATGACTATGCTGTGATCGAGCTGGGCCTGCCCTACGAGCATATCAAAGTGGTGCTCAACAGACTTAAGAAGGAGTTCCGCTGTGAGATAAAAGCCTTCGGCGACCTCCTGGCGGAGGAAATAGCCCGAGATAGCGGACTGAGCTTGCAAATGGCTCGGTTGGCCAAACAAAGAGAGTACACCGAGACCTTAAAGCTTGAGGGGACGGTGGAAGAAGTTAAGAGATTTCTTCAGCAGGTTGAGGGAGAGGGGTTGCACTGGTCCCGCGGAGAGAGGTATTACCGGATAAAGGGGAGGGCCAACAAAGGGGAGGCTACTAGGATATTATTGGGTCTGTTTCGGAAGGCCTTTGGTCAGGTGAAGAGCATTGCCATAGGGAATAGCCTGAGCGATGGCCCAATGTTGAGGGTGGTGGATTACCCCGTACTCCTTAAGGCTCCCGATGGTGGCTGGGCTCCGATAAGCTTGCCTAAGTTATATCGCTTTGATGGCTCTGGTCCGACTGCCTGGTCTAAGGCCATCGAGGTTCTGGTCAGTCAGCTCTGAGGATCAGGCCGCGTAGTCGGGAAGTCGCGGCAACATGAAATCCTTGAACTTCTTCAGGTCCACCTCACGAAGAGGGGCATAAATAAAGGGTCTGGGAGGTTCCTCACCTGGCTTAAGGCTGGCCTGTCCCTGTAGCTCCTTCAGGATCGTTTCCCTTATCTCCGGCTCACAAAGCGAGGAGTGGTAAATGGTGCTGAGCCCTTGGAGGAGCATGCCTTCCAGATGCTCCTCTCCCTTTTGCTCGTGCAGGTGAGGATTTCGGGTCTCTATCTGAAAGATATCCACTCCCTCAGCTACTGCCTCTTGGTGAGGGGTAGGCATGGCTCCACCAAGCTGTTCGAACAGGAATATTAACTCCTGTGGCTCAACGGCGTAGCCCGATGCCAGCGGCAAAATCTCCGCCAGCTTCATGGTCATGGCGTGCTCCCCAGAATTGGCCGTGCGGATGACGTTCGTCTCAAAGCCTGTCTTGGCTGAAAGCAGAAGGTTGAAGAAGCGGTTGTCTATCTCAGAGACCCTTCCCCACTTTTTGAAATACAGTTCATTGGCCGAGATCTTTGGCTTGTAGTTCCACAGAATCCGAACCATAATGTAAGGCGATCTAGACAGGCTGAAGGCAGCGGCATAGGCTCGGATATATTCCAGAACAGCCCCGGGAAAGTAATTATCCGCATCTACAAAGCCAACATATTCCTTTTCCGTCATGGCGGCCAAGAGCAGGCCAATTATCATCCCCTCACATTTGCCATCCCTCACCAGGCCCCTTTCATCTAGGAGGTCGAGGTAGCTAGCCCGTTGCAAAGCCTCGGTCAGGATGGGATCTTTCTGGTGGATAATCAGAGCTGGACGGTGGGCAAAATAACAGAATTGCTCCAGGGCATCCCTCTCCATCTTGAAGCGATTGATCCCCTCGGTTCGGCTGTTGGAGACCACGATGAGCAGCGAATCGTGCGGAATTCCGCTGATCACCCCCTCGAATATCTTAAGCTTCTCATCCTTGACCGGGACGACGACAGCCATCCTCCCTTCAATGGCCTTGATCACTTCTTCATCGATCTTCTCCACCCCCTTGACCTCCTGGCAGATGAGGAATTCCTTCCCGCCAGAGTCCAGCTCCAGCACCTTCTGCACATCATGCAGCCTGACCGCCCCGAAGCGCTCTGTGTATCTGGGCGTCTCTATTCTCATCTGCTCCTCCTACCACTCCCTTATCAGCTCAGTCTAACATAGTTTTGTTCCTCGAACAAGCTCGGTCGATAAATAGAAGAGACCTACCTTGGATCTAGGAGAGGGGGAAGCTCATCCTACAGGGGTCGGGCTTATCGGAAAATCCTCAGTCGTCGCTCTGGTTCGCGGCCCACGCTACGCGACCTGAGGTCATATTTACCAGCGAGCTGATGCTGCAGTCGGCGGATGAAGGAATTCTGGGGGCTCAGTTCCAGGGAATCCTGTCCTGCCCTTATCCGTTGAATGGCCTCCTCCACCTCCTCCAGGGCCTGCGATATTGAATCCTCATGCTTGGGCAGCTCATAAATGTCAGCCAGGCCCTGCTCTATCTGGATCAAGGTGTTGCTCCGCAGAACATAGATGGGCAATCCCAGTGTCTCAGCTGCCCGAATCACCTGGGGGGTACGGCGATAGTGGTTCTTGGTTATCAGCAGCAAATCGGCTTCCTGAACATCGCTGACCAATTCTATGGGCAAACCCAGCCGACGGGCTACCTTCTCCAATCGCTCCCGCTCAATGCCAAAGGGGAAAATACGCTTCGAAGTGAGCTTGGCAGGCAGATGCCTCCCCAGGCTAGCCGTTGAAAGGGCTGAGGAGGAATACATGCGGCTCTCCTTCCGTATCTCCCCATCTTCATCAACCCAGCGGACTTCTACCTGGAAATCGCGGCCTCTGAGCATGGCATCAACTGTGCTGGCCACATCCGGATAAATGCACACCCGGTCCCAGGTTTGAATCTCAACCAGCACGTCAAAAGTGGGAGGAGCCTTACGTTCAAGGATGGACTTCTGGGTACCTCTACGCCGGGCTTCCTCATCGCTCAGAGTGACTGTCTGAATACCTCCAACCAGGTCACAAAGGGTAGGATTGAGGATGAGATTCTCTAAGGTGTTGCCATGAGCAGTGGCGATTAGCTGGACTCCTCTCTCGGCAATGGTGCGGGCAGCCTGAGCCTCTAGCTCGGTTCCCATCTCATCGATGATGATTACCTCGGGCATGTGATTCTCCACTGCCTCGATCATCACCTGATGCTGAAGCTGTGGTGTGGGAACCTGCATGCGCCGAGCATGACCAATAGCTGGATGGGGGATATCGCCATCGCCAGCGATCTCATTGGAGGTATCTACCACCATCACCCTTTTCCCAAGCTCATCGGCCAATACCCTGGCCACCTCACGGAGCATGGTGGTCTTTCCAACACCTGGCCGACCAAGGAGCATGATGCTCTTCCCTGACTCCACTAGATCTCGAATGAGCTCTACGGTGCCGAAGACGGCCCGGCCAACTCGGCAGGAGAGGCCGATGATCTTTCCGCTGCGGTTTCTGATCGCCGAAATGCGGTGAAGCGTTCGCTCTATTCCAGCTCGATTATCATCGCCGAAAGCTCCAATTCGAGAGACCACGTAGTCAATGTCCTCCTGGGTTACCTCCTGGTTGCTGAGAACCACTTCCTGAGTTGGGAAGCGAGCCTCCGGAAGACGACCCAGGTCCAAGACCACCTCCAATAATTCCCCCTTGTCCTCCCGCTGAGTTAGCGGTCCGGCGACGTGAGGTGGCAGAGCCTCAAGTAGGGCCTCTAGATCATCTGTAACTATTCTTCTCATGCTCCCCTCTCAGAATCCCCCCTCATCGGCTGATGAGTCTCTCCCTGCCGGCTGTGGGCAGCCAAATCGAGGAAATAGGCGTGGAACCGAACATCAGAGGTGAGCTCCGGGTGAAAGGCGGTGACCAGCACATTCCTCTGCTGAGCAGCCACCGGAACCCCACTGGGCAGGCGAGCTAAAATCTCCACCTCAGGACCAGCTTTCTCAATCCAGGGGGCTCGAATGAATACCCCGGGGAAGGGAGGCTCACCAAAAAGGGCAACGTCGAGATAAGTCTCGAAGCTATCCACCTGGCGCCCAAAAGCATTCCGGCGGACCTCGATGTCTATGGCTTCGAGGGTTTCCAGGTCGAGGTCGGTAGCCTTCTTGGCCAGCAGAATCATTCCAGCGCAGGTGCCAAACACGGGCATGCCGGCGGAGAGAAGTTCCTTTAGGGCACTGGTCAGGTGGAATTCCGTCATTAGCCTTCCAATAGTAGTGCTCTCTCCGCCGGGGATAATAAGCCCATCCAACTCCTGTAAATCTTCGGGGAGACGAACGAAAGTGGTCTCAGCCTTCAAACGGTGGCAAACTGAAGCATGTTCTACAAAAGCACCCTGAAGGGCCAGGATGCCTATTTTCAAGTTGCTAGAGTATTCAGCCAACTCTTGGGGTTTGTTCAGCTCCACTTCCCCCTCACCACCCCCTGGTAGCCAAAAGCTCCTTCTCTGGAATGGACTTGATTTCCAGCCCAGGCATGGCAGCTCCCAGCCCCTTAGAGACTTCAGCAATTATCCCAGGGTCCTGATAATGTGTGGTGGCCCTGACGATAGCCTTGGCTCGGGCCGACGGATTTTCCGACTTGAAGATGCCCGAGCCAACGAACACCCCGTCAGCTCCCAGCTGCATCATCAGGGCAGCATCGGCAGGCGTAGCTATCCCTCCAGCGGCAAAATTCACCACCGGTAGCCGCCCCAGCCTTCTAACTTCCTGCGCCAGCTCAAGAGGTGCTCCAAGTTGCTTGGCCACTGCCACCAGCTCCTCTTCAGGCATGTTCTGCAGCCTTCTTATCTCATCCATCACTGCCCTCATATGCCGCACGGCCTCAACGATGTTACCTGTACCAGCCTCTCCTTTGGTGCGGATCATGGCCGCTCCCTCAGCAATGCGGCGCAGAGCCTCCCCCAGATCACGGCAGCCACACACAAAGGGAACCTTGAAATCATGTTTCCAGATATGGTGGCTTTCATCAGCTGGCGTCAACACCTCAGATTCATCAACAAAGTCCACCCCCAAGGCCTCCAGAACCTGAGCCTCCACAAAGTGTCCGATGCGACACTTGGCCATGACTGGAATGCTCACTGCCTTCATGATGGCCTCTATCACCGTTGGATCAGCCATGCGGGCTACCCCCCCAGCAGCCCGGATATCCGCTGGGACCCGCTCCAGAGCCATTACTGCACAGGCTCCGGCATCCTCAGCGATCTTGGCCTGCTCCGGGGTGGTCACGTCCATGATCACCCCACCCTTTAGCATCTGGGCTAGCCCAGCCTTCACCTTCCAGGTTCCCTTTTCCATTTTTCGCCCCCTTTAGATTAGTTTACTATCGGGGCTAGCGGAATGCAACAGTTAGGAGAAGGCTTGACAGAGGAGCTGGTCCTACCTTATGCTAGTCACGTGGAAAATGGCCTTGGTAGCGGTGGTCACTGATAGCTGTGCTTGTTTACCACCAGACCTGGCAGAGAAATACCAAGTAACTGTTGTCCCCACCATCATCATCGTTGGAGATCAGGAATATCGAGACGGGGTGGACATTACTCCTAGGCGACTTTACGAGATTCAGCGCCAGAGCAAGGTTTTGCCTACTACCTCTGCCCCCTCCCCAGGCGATTTCCTGCGGGTCTACCGCCAACTGGCAGAGCATACGAGGAGCATCCTCCAACTAACCATCTCCGCCAACTTTAGCATGGCTTATAACTCTGCCTTGAGGGCCCGGGAGATGGCCCGGGACAGTCTCCCCGAGGTAGACATAAAGGTGGTTGATACCCAAACTGCCGCCGGTGCCCAGGGTTTGCTGGTCTTAGAGGCAGCCCGCCTGGCAGCCGATGGAGCTGCTATAACGCAGGTTGTCCAGCGAGTACAGGCCCTCATCTCGAGGGTGCAGCTCCTGGCCACTCTGGATACCTTGTATTTCCTGGCCAAGGGGGGACGGGTGCCCAAGGTGGCAGCTTGGGCCGGTGCCCTCCTTTCCATTAAGCCCATTCTCGAACTGAGGAGGGGAAAAGTTGAACTCTTGGAGGTGGTAAGAGCCAGGCCCAAGGCGATGAGGCGAATGCTTGACCTGATGGAGGAGAGAATTGGATGGAAAAGGGCTCACGTTATGCTGATGCATGGAGATGCAGAGGAGGAGGCCAAGAGGCTGAGTCAGCAACTCTCGGCCCGCTTTGACTGCGCTGAGCTTTATCTCAGCGATATGACCCCAGTCCTGGGAGCTCACAGCGGCCCCGGGGTGGTCGGCGTGTCCTTTTACGCTGAGGAGTAGAGGAAAGGAGATGAATGTGGACAGCGATCATTCTCGTCCTTGGATGCTATCTGCTCGGCTCCCTACCAGTGGTGCAGCTTCTGGCTGTTTTCCGTGGACTTGACCCCAACCGGGAGGTTGACCTTCACCTGGCTCTCTGGCGCAAGGTGGGATACTTCTGGGGCGGTCTGGCAGTGGCCTGGGACATCGCCAAGGGAGTGTTCGCTCCTCTGCTGGCCTGGCTCCTAGGTTTTTCGACTCTGGCCATGGTACTGGCCGGGTTGGCTGTAGTGGCTGGTCAGATGTGGCCCATCTTTACTCGGTTTGAGGGGGAGAAGGGGAATAGCACTGGTATAGGGATGGCCTCCTTCGTCTCTCCTCAGGCATTTGGCCTTGGGCTGGTGCCCATAATCCTGGGCGTGGCCTTCCGATTTTATTCCACGAGGGGTGCCTCAGGCGGGCAGCGCCTTAAGTTCAGCAATCCTTCCTCAGCTATGCCCCTGGGCATGCTAGCTGGCTTTGCTACCTTTCCCTTAGCAGCCTGGGGTCTGGGTCAGTCACTGGAAATAGTCTGGGGTTACCTTGGACTCCTCGGGCTGGTGGTGATAAGAAGATTCACCTCCGGGTTGAGAGAGGATCTAAGGGTAGCCCCGAGCAAACTGGAGGTGCTCAAGAATCGGTTCCTTTACGACCGGAGCTAATTCTGTAAAAATATAAACTGGCCAGCGTAGCTCAGCGGTAGAGCAGCGGTTTCGTAAACCGCAGGTCGTCGGTTCGAATCCGACCGCTGGCTCTCTAATCCAGTGAGGCGCTGACCCAGCGCCTGGAGAATTCAAGTTCGGAGGCAGCTTCGCCAGCTTCCTCCCTTAGTTGCATGCTCCGCAACCTTTGTCTTTTCTCCTCCGTTTCCTCGGGTATGGTGGCCTGCTGTGTTTTCAGGTGAACTGGGTAGTCCTCTCCTACCGGGCAAACTTCCTGGCAGCGGAGACAGCCGGCATAGGCTCCTGGGCCAATCCGGAGGGCCTGCCAGAAGTTGACCACCTCCATGCTTCGAAGTAGGTTTTTCCTTTCCTCTGCCAGGGAGACGCTAAGAAGCCTTTCTAGCTGGTTGAAGATGGCTGCTATCCCAAATTGCTGAGCGAAGCGAGAACACTTACGCTTGTCCAAGCTCCAGTATCCCACGGCATCGGCAGGGCAGGCCAGGAGACAACGCCCACAAGAAGGCCCCAGACAAAGCTGCTCCCTTGCCCTCTGATCCGGTTGCAGTTCCTCATCAACCAGCACCGCGGTAAGGTAAACGCGGGGGCCATATTCCGGTGTAAGTAAGTTGAGGTTCAGCCCCAGGGTGCCCAACCCGGCTTCCACTGCAGCATGTCGGAGTGAGATTGGCCCATAGGTGCCCTTCTTCAGTGCTGTATCTGTGTATTGCTGAGGCAGGGGCAGGGCATGAAGTCCATGTTCCTCTAACCAGTAGGCAAGCTCGAGGGCTACGGCATCTAGCTGATTCATTACCAGGTGTGGAACATACTGACGCACAGTTCTGCCCTGGGCTAGGAAAGTTCCCCAGGGTATCCGCTTGGCCAAGACCACCACGCTCCGGCTATCAGGCCATAGTTTCTCAGGAGTCTGAGGCCACCGGGGGTCCGGTGGATTAGCGTTTAGGATCTCAGTTAAGCAAATGCCTACTAGGTCAGCCCCAAGTTGTTTGGCCTGCTTCTTAACCTCAGTAGCTTTGAGCATATCTGACCTCCCTCCCTATTTTTAAAGCTCCTCAGGAGCTTTGCCGCTGGCACTCATAAAGGGGGTCTCCTAGTCATTATACATCGCTCTGTGGGTGGCCCATCAGGATGTCAAGTCGGGGATTGGCTTGAGAGCACCTAACGCTCAATCCCGTCCCGGGCGAATACACCTTTCTGGAAGTAGTGTTTCACCTCCACCATCTCGGTTACTAGGTCAGCTGTGGCAACGATCTCCGGCGGTGCATGGCGGCCGGTGAGAACTAGCTCCAGACCGTCAGGTTTGGAGGCTATAAAGACCATCAGGTCAGATAGCGGGATGAGCCCAAAACGATGAGCAGTGATGATCTCATCCAGAATTACGATCTGGTACTTCCCGGAGAGCATTGCCTCTCTGGCCTTCCTTAATCCTTCCCGCGCCAGCTGGACATCTTCCTCCTCCGGTGGCCCTTGCACGTGTACCCAACCGGGCCGACCATACTGCTCGATGGTGAGGTAAGGCCTGAGATACTTGGCTGCCTCGAGCTCACCGTATTGCTGCCCCTTCATAAATTGTCCAATGTAGGTCCTCAACCCATGGCCAGCCGCCCTCAGGGCTAATCCCAAGGCCGCGGTGGTCTTGCCCTTGCCATTCCCAGTGTAAACCTGAACATATCCCTTCCCCAAAGGGCTTGATTTCTCCAAAACCATCTTACCCCCTAAGTAAGCGCTTGTTAGCTCTCCAGAATCCAATTTTGACAGATAAATTCTCTAATTGCCACTTACAGGGTAAAAAGTGGGCTACTTGACCAGGCTCGGAAGTCGTGTTAGGCTATGGGGTGAGCCAAGAACGGGGTGAAAAAATGGCTGCAGAGCAAAAGGCCCCTCAATTCATGAAGAAGCTCAAAGAGGTGACCGAGGGGAGAGCACAGCCTCTGGGATTCACTCCAGCACTGCCAACCAAACTGCCACCTATACTGCTGGTGGGGGAGCTTGCTTCTGAGCAACGTGAGCAAATTGCCCCAGCTCTCTTAAAGGAGCTGGATGCTGTGCTCCTGCGCTCGGGGAACTTGCCGACGGATGACCTCCTCCACAAGCTGGGGGAGGAGAAACTCCCCTGGGGATTATGGCCCAAAGGCACTCTTGCTGCAGAGCCCGCAAGGCTGGCTGAACTTGGGTGTGAGTTTGTCGTCCTTGGGGAGGGGGATCCGGCTGGACTATTGCAGGAGAAAAAGCTGGACTGGGTGCTTGAGGTCAGCTCCAATCTGACTGATGGACTGGCCCGGGCGGCAGGGAAGCTTCCCGTTAACGCGGTGCTCTTCACAGACCAGATTAGCCTCCCGCTAAAAGTTGGTCAATTGTTGAATTACCAGCGCCTGATTGATCTGATAGGCAAGCCTTCCCTCATTTGTCTCATCGGGGAGATAAGCCCTGGCGACCTTACAGCCCTCTGCGAAGTCGGGTTCCGAGCCATCGTGCTAGATCTGGGTCAGGAGAACCTGGAAAAGCTGGAGGCCCTGCGGAAGGCAATTGCCACCCTACGCCCGGCGAGGAGGAAAGCCGAAGAAGCTGCTGCCGCCTTACCTCTAGCAGAACCGGAGGAATTCACCGGCGAGGAGATCTAAACCTCTCATGGCCTTATGAGTCTGGGCTTTCACAGGACAATCTACCACAGGATGGCCAGGATGATGAGCAGAGCCAGCAAGACGCCGGTGATAATGAGCGTTCGCTTGAGATCTGAGAGTACATAAGAGTAATCTCGGCCTGCCATCTCTCCCAGCCTTGGCTCTGCCTGTTTTTCCGACAGCAGCTCTACCCTAGTAGCTTTAGCAACCGGGGCTGGGCTGGGTTGCGCTGGCCTGGGAGTTGGCTTTCTCCACCTGCCCTTGGCCCGATGTCGACGAGACTTTTTAGCCACTAGTCCCCTTCCTCAATTCCTCGAGCTCCTTTCCATCCAGCGAAGCTCCTCCCCCAGCTCTCGCTTGTATTGCTCTAACATTTGAAGATACTCCTCACGTCGGGGAAAGGGAACATGAAAATGAAAGTCGAAGGGAGAGAAATAGAAGCCATAAAAGCTAAATCCTCGGCGCCACATGACATCTCAATTTTAGTCCAAAGCATCCGACCTGCCAAGCGGCCGAATTGCATCATAATTTTTGT
>CAZYDA010000013.1:0-12921 GCA_964645275.1 uncultured Dehalococcoidia bacterium
GAGGGATGGTCGGCCGGCGGAAGGCCGAAAGGGTGCTCTTCTATTGCAAATAGAGGGCGATTGACAGGTGGGGGCTGGTCTGCTATATTAGACTACACAATTGAATAAGGCAAAGGCGAGGAACAAGAGTAGTACCCTTCCAAGCGGGCCACAGAGAGTCGGGGTAAGGTGAGAGCCCGATGCAGCGCGGAGGGGGAATGGGCTTGGGAGCTGCAAACCGAAAGGCTACGGCTGAGTAGGCTTTGCCGGTAGGGTCCCGTTATCAAGGCCCAGGGCATCGAGGTTGCTTCCGCAGAGAGGCCTCCGTGCCTAGAGATGGCCTGACTCTCGGGAAGCAGAGAGGGGCCAACGAGGGTGGCACCGCGGGCAAAAATCCCGCCCCTCAGGGGGCGGGATTTTTTAATGATCATTTTTGCTCGGGAAAAGAAATGTTGACCGATTCTGAGGCAGAACTGAGGCCAACTGTCCGGAGCATCCTGGCTGGCTGGGATGCCCCGGTGTCAGCCTTCCTCAAGCTGAGGCCGCCACCACCGGCCTTCCTGCTGGAGAGCGCCGAGCAGGGTGGACGATCCGGCCGTTACTCCTTCATGGGCCTGGGCTGGTTGGCCATTCTGGAAGCCAGGGGAAGCAAGGTAAAGCTTCGATTTCGGGATCGGACAGAAACATGGTCACCGCCGGAGGTCCAGGACCCACTCCACCTGGTGCAGCAATTGCTCCGCCGCCAGGTGGCCCGGATTCCCGAACCTCCTCCCTTCTTCGGCGGGGCAGTTGGCTACCTCTCCTATGAGATGGCCTGCTTCTTCGAAAGACTGCCCGAGCCGGCATCGGATGAGCTGAAATTGCCGGACTGTGTTTTCGTCTTCCCCGAAGCGGTTCTCGTATTTGATCACCTGCGGCATGAACTCAGGATTATTACTTACAATGATGAGCCGGCCGGCTCATCAAGCCTCGCCGAGGAAATCGCTGCCCGGCTTGCCCAACCACTAACTTTGTCCAAAGCCTCGAGGTCGGGCAGGAGCACGGCCGAGTTCGTCTCTAACTTCACAGAGGAGGAGTTCTGCCGGATCGTAGCCCAGGCTAAGGAGTACATCGCCGCGGGGGAGGTGATCCAGGTAGTGCTCTCTCAACGCCTGAGGGGTAAAACCTCAGCCAGCTCCTTCGACATTTACCGAGCCTTGCGTCATCTCAACCCCTCTCCCTATATGTTCTACCTGGACTTTGGGGGCTTTCAACTGATCGGCTCAAGCCCGGAGATGCTGGTGAGGCTCAGGGGAACCAGGGCAGAGTCAAGGCCCATTGCCGGAACCCGTCCCCGGGGGAAAACCTCGGAGGAGGACGAAGCTCTCATCGCCGAGCTCCTCTCAGATCCCAAGGAGAGGGCCGAGCACCTGATGCTGGTTGACCTCGCCCGAAATGACCTGGGAAGAGTTTGCCGCTACGGTACGGTCAGGGTGCCGGAGTTCATGACGGTGGAGAAATACTCTCACGTAAGCCATCTGGTCTCGCGGGTTGAGGGGGAACTTCGGCCCGGCGAGGACGCCTTCAGCCTGTTACGGGCCTCCTTCCCCGCGGGCACGGTTTCCGGTGCCCCCAAGATTCGGGCCATGGAGATCATCGCCGAACTGGAAGATACTCGCCGGGGCCCCTATGCTGGCGCCGTTGGATATTTCGACTTCCGCGGTGATATGGATACCTGCATCACCATCCGCACCATCGTGAAGATCGGTAATATGGTTTATCTCCAGGGCGGGGCGGGAATCGTGGCCGATTCTGATCCGGTAAGGGAATATCGGGAAACATTTGACAAACTCCAAGCCTTGGTACAGGCGGTGCGGCTCGCCGAGGAGAGATGATCCTGGTGATAGATAACTATGACTCCTTCACCTACAACCTGGTTCAGCTCCTGGGGGAACTGGGGGAGGAGCTGATCGTTCTGCGCAATGATGAGATAACCCTGACGGAGGTGGAGAAGCTCAGCCCCGCCCATATCGTCATCTCTCCCGGGCCCGGCGATCCATCACGAGCCGGGATGTCCAACGAGCTCATCCGCCACTTCTGCTCCCGCATCCCCATCCTGGGCGTCTGCCTGGGACATCAATGTCTGGCCTACTCATTTGGCGGGCGGGTGACTCGGGCAAGACGTTTGATGCACGGCAAGACTTCCCTGATTTACCATGATGGCCGAACTATCTTCGTCGGCCTCCCCAACCCCTTTGAAGCCACCCGGTACCATTCCCTCATCGTGGAAGAGCCACTTCCGGCCGAGCTGGAGGTCTCCGCCTGGACTGATGAAGGAGAGATCATGGCCATAAGGCATCGAGAATACCCCCTTGAAGGGGTGCAGTTTCATCCGGAGTCCATCCTGACTTCGGAGGGCAGGAGACTTCTGGAGAACTTCGTGAGAAGGAGAACCATTGATCCGAGAGGCGCTGAGCAAGCTGGTCGAAGGCCAGGAGCTTGACTTGGCTGAGGTAGAAGCAGCGACGGAGGAAATAATGCGGGGTGAGGCCACCCCGGCACAGGTCGGTGCCTTTCTCACCGCGCTGCGTCTCAGGGGGGAGACCCCGACGGAGATCGCTGGGTTTGCTCGGGCCATGAGAAAGGCAGCCATACCGGTGAGGCCAAAGCGGGCCGATCTGGTGGATACCTGCGGTACAGGGGGCGATGGTCGGGGTACCTTTAATATCTCCACCATCGCGGCCTTCGTTGTGGCTGGGGCAGGGTTGGGGGTGGCCAAGCATGGTAACCGCTCCATCTCCAGCCGCTGCGGCAGCGCCAACCTGGTGGAAGCTCTGGGGGTGAAGCTCACCCTCAATTCGGAGCAAATAGCTCGGTGCATTGACGAGGTGGGGATAGGATTCCTCTTCGCCCCGGCCCTCCACCCCGCCATGAAGCATGCTACCCCGGTCCGCCGGGAGCTCGGAATCCGTACCGTCTTTAATGTTCTAGGTCCGCTCACCAATCCCGCCGGGGCGAAGAGGCAACTTCTCGGAGTCTATAGTCCCAAGCTCACGGAGACCCTCGCCGAGGTGCTAGAGAACCTGGGCAGTGAACATGCCCTGGTGGTCCATGGCGCCAATGGACTTGATGAGCTCTCAACCACCGGGGTAAATAAGGTCTCCGAACTTAGCCGGGGCCAGATCAAAACCTATTACCTTGACCCGCAGGAACTTGGCCTGCCACGGGTCCGGCTCGCCGACGTTGCCGGTGGGACACTGGAGGAGAACGTTCGGATTGCCTATGAGGTCTTGGAGGGGAAGCCGGGGCCACGGCGAGATATCGTTCTGCTTAACGCCGCCGCAGCGCTGATAGCCGGAGGCCGAGCTTCCAACTTTGAGGGAGGCCTTACTCTGGCCGCGCAGTCCATCGATGCTGGCTGGGCTCTGCAGAAGCTGGAGGAACTGGTCAGGATGACGGCTGCCCTCGAGGGGGAAGATGATTGACCAGGTAGTGGCCATGGTAAGGAGGGAGCTGGAGATGCGCCGGGCGAGGTTTCCCCTGACGGCCATTGAACGTTCCCTGGCCGGTAAGCCTGCCCCTCGCAATTTCGCCGCCGCCATTCGTGGGGAGGGGATAAAGCTGATCGCCGAGATAAAGAGGGCTTCACCCTCCAAAGGGATGCTTTCCGCCATCCCCAACCCGGCTGACTTGGCCAGAGCTTATGCCCGGGGAGGGGCCTCGGCCATCTCCGTGCTCACCGAGCCAAACTTCTTCCGGGGAACGCTGAAAGACCTGGTGACTGTAGGGGCCGTGGTCAGCTTGCCACTCCTGCGCAAGGACTTTATCCTTGACCCCTACCAGGTATATGAGGCCCGGGCCTGGGGGGCCGATGCCGTGCTGCTCATCGTGGCTCTGCTCAGGCCGACGGAGCTTAAAGAATTGTTGAAGCTCACTTATTCACTGGGGATGACCCCCCTAGTCGAGGTGCACTCTCGAGAGGAGTTGGAGCGGGCACTGGAACTTGAGGTTCAGGTTGTGGGGATAAACAATCGCAACCTCAGGGATTTTTCAGTGAACTTGGAGACCACCCTGACTCTCTGCCCGCTCATCCCCAGAACGGTCACGGTGGTGAGTGAGAGCGGCATCAGATCCAGGGAGGAAGTGCAGAGGCTGGAGGAGGCCGGCGTGGACGCGGTGCTGGTCGGCGAGAGGCTGGTCACCAGCCCCGACCCGGCGGCCACCATAGCCGAACTCTTGGGCCGGAGGTAACGGTGGTAGCGGTTAAGATCTGCGGGATCACCTGTTTGGAAGATGCTCTGCTCGCCGCTGAACTGGGAGCCGATGCCCTGGGATTTGTCTTCGCTCCCAGTCCGCGACGCATCTCCCCGGAAGCAGCCCGGGGAATAGTGGCTGAACTTCCACCCTTTGTGGTAAAGGTAGGCGTTTTCGTGAACAGCAGCCTGGCTGACATCGGGGAGATCATGTCGTTCTGCAATCTGGATCTGGCTCAGCTTCACGGGGAGGAAAGCCCGGAGATCTGCCAGGCTCTCTTTCCTCGGGTGATCAAGTCCTTCACCCCCCAGACCCTTCCAAACCCTGAGGAGCTCAGGCTTTACCGCGTGGCGGCCTTCCTACTGGATGGGGAGAAGTCGGGCAACACCCCGCCAGAGCACCTGTGGCAGCTTGCTCGGGAGCTCAAACCCTTCGGACGGGTTATCCTTGCCGGGGGGCTCAAGCCGGAGAACGTAAGTCAGGCGATTAGTATGGTTTCTCCGTACGGGGTGGATGTGGCCAGCGGGGTGGAGCGGGCGCCGGGAAAGAAGGACCGAATAAAGTTGAAGGATTTCCTGAAAGCAGCGAAATCGGGGTTGTTCTGATGTCGGGCTACTTCGGTCGCTACGGAGGACGCTTTGTCCCGGAGACCTTGATACCGGCCCTCGAGGAGCTGGAGAGGGCTTATACGGAGGCCCAGGCCAGTCCTGAGTTTTGGAAGGAGCTGAATTTCCTCCTCCGGGAATACGCCGGGCGGCCAACGCCCCTCTACCATGCCAGAAGGCTTTCCGAGAGGTTGGGCGGAGCCCAGATCCTCCTCAAGAGGGAAGACCTGCTGCACACCGGGGCCCACAAGATCAACAACGCCCTGGGGCAGGGGCTCTTGGCCCGGCATATGGGAAAGCGACGCATCATCGCTGAGACTGGGGCAGGCCAGCACGGGGTGGCGGTGGCCACCGTCTGCGCCCTGCTTGGCCTCGAATGCGTCATCTATATGGGAGAGGAGGACATTCGCCGGCAACGGATGAACGTCTTCCGAATGAAGCTCTTAGGAGCTGAGGTACGGGGGGTCTCCTCGGGCAGCCGTACCCTGAAGGATGCCATCAACGAGGCCATTCGCGACTGGGTGACCAATGTGCGCAGCACCCACTATCTCCTGGGGTCCGTCGTTGGTCCCCACCCCTATCCTCGGATGGTGAGAGACTTCCAGTCAATTATAGGGCAAGAGGCCAGACAGCAGGTACTGGAGCAGTTTGGCCAACTTCCGGACTTCATCGTGGCCTGCGTCGGTGGGGGGAGTAACTCCATAGGCATCTTTCGCCCCTTTCTGGATGATTCCGGGGTCAGGCTCGTTGGGGTGGAGGCGGCTGGAAGGGGTCTTGAGAGCGGGGAGCATGCGGCCTCTCTCTGCGCCGGCTCACCGGGGGTGCTCCACGGGGCCAAAAGCCATATCCTTCAGGATGAACACGGCCAGGTCAAAGGCACCCATAGCATCGCCCCCGGCCTGGATTATCCGGGGGTTGGACCGGAGCACAGCTATCTTAAGGAAACCGGCCGGGCGGAATACACCGCGGTGACCGATGAGGAGGCCCTTGAGGGGTTCAAACTTCTCTCGGAAACCGAGGGGATCATTCCAGCGCTGGAGCCGGCTCACGCCATCTACCATGCCAGCCGGCTGGCCAGCCGGCTTTCGCCGGAGAGCCTCATCATCGTCAATCTCTCTGGTCGGGGAGACAAAGACCTGGATATCGTGGCAAGGGCCATAAAGCTAAACCATGAGTCAAATTGAGTCAGTCTTTTCTCAAGGACACAAAGCTCTCATCGCTTATGTAACCTGTGGCTTCCCCACCGTGGAGGCCACCCTTGAGGTGGTGCCCTGCCTGACCGCCTGCGGCTGTGACCTGATCGAGCTGGGAATTCCCTTCTCCGATCCCCTGGCCGATGGCGCCACCATCCAGCGGGCAAGCGAGCAGGCCCTGCGACAGGGGGTGAATCCGGAGCTTTGCCTTAGGCTGGCCGAGGAGCTTCGGCGCCGGGTGCAAACCCCGCTCCTCTTTATGAGCTACTACAATCCTCTCCTGCAGTTTGGGCTCAGGGACTTCTGCTCCCGATGTGTCGAGGCTGGGGTGGCCGGATTGATCGTTCCCGATCTCCCCCCCGATGAGGGGAAGGAGCTTGAGTTCCTGACCAGGGAATATTCCCTTGACTTGGTCTATCTGCTGGCGCCCACCAGCACCGAGGAGCGCATTGAGCTGGTGACGCGGAGATCACAGGGGTTCATCTATCTGGTCTCGCTCACTGGGGTAACCGGGCCGAGGGAGGTGCTTCCTCCAGAACTGGAGGAGTTTGTCCTCCGGGTGAGGAGTAAGACCACCAAGCCTCTCTGCGTTGGCTTTGGGATATCCACCCCCCAGCAGGCCCGACGGGTGGCTCAGATAGCTGATGGGGTGATCGTGGGCAGCCGATTTATCCAGCTCATTGAGGAAGACCCCTCCCTGAACCGGTTAAGGGCTGTCGTGCGAGCGCTTAAGGTCGCCCTTCAGGGAGAGGAAATATCTTAGGGCCAGCAGATATCCTTCCCCGCCGAGGCCGGCGATCAAGCCGCGACAGGCGGGGGCAGTTACCATTTCATTCCTTCCCCGGGCAAAGACATTGGTCAGGTGAACCTCGATTACGGGAATGTTCAATGCCTTTATGGCATCGTGGAGCGAAAGGCTGTAATGAGAGAGTGCTCCCGGGTTGATGATCACTCCCTCTACCTCTTGATGGAATCTCTGGAGAGCCTCTATTATCTCTCCCTCGTGATTTGACTGGAGGAAGATGAGCTCCGTCTCACCGGCTTCCTTCCTCATCTCCTCCTCGATCTCTTTCAGGCTGACTCCCCCGTATACTTCCCTCTCCCTCTCCCCCAAGAGGTTCAGGTTCGGTCCGTTTACCACCAGTAGCTTCACAGCCACCTCCTTAGCTCCTCGGGATCTAGCCAGCAGAAACCAGGTTTTTCATAATCCTCAAGCACGACGAAGTGGATTTTGCCCTTTTCGAGCTTCTTGTCCTGGAGCAGCTTTTCCAGGATTGGCTCCCGGGGGAACTCGAGTTCGACCGGCAGGCCTAGCTTTTGCAATACCTCTTCAACCTCCTCTCGCAGCCCTCTTCGGGTAACCCCCAGCCCCTCCCCTACCTTCAGGGCGAAGACCATGCCCACCGAGATGGCCTCGCCGTGTTTTAAACCCAGGAGCAGTTCCAGAGCATGGCCCAGGGTGTGACCGAAGTTCAGAAATCTCCTCTCCCCACTCTCCTCCGCGAAGTCCTTCTTTACCAGCTCCATCTTCACCTTCACCGACCGCTGCACCAGCTCCTCCAGAAGGTCGAGTCTCCTCTCCCCTACATCATCCTTCTTCAGGAGCTCCACAATTCCCCTATCACCAATGAGGCCAGCCTTGAGAACCTCGGCCAGCCCGGAGCGGTATTCGGCATCGGGAAGGGTGAGCAGGAAGTAGAGGTCAGCCACCACATTACAGGGGTGATAAAAGGTGCCGACGACATTCTTCACCGGTCCGAGGTCAAGGGCATTCTTGCCCCCTATGGCGGCATCGGCCTGGGCCAAAAGGGTGGTGGGGACGAGGTGAAGGGAAAGGCCGCGCTTAAAGGTGGCGGCCACGAACCCTGCCAGGTCAAGCAGGCTTCCTCCCCCCACCGCCATGAAGGGGGAACCCCTTTCCGCCCTTCTCTCGGCCAGCCAGCGATAAACCTGCTCGGCAAACCTGAGCTGCTTGACTTCCTCCCCTGGGGGAAGGAGGAGCGACTCAACCCCGAGTGACTCCAGTTTTTGCTGGAAGACCCGGGGCAGGCCATCTTGAAGCATGACAAATGTCGGGGAATTGCCCAGGATGTCCGGTAGAGCATTCAGGCTGCCTCTCCCCAGCCATATCTTCTCCGGTTCATCTGCCACCAACCGCACCCGGGGTGGGAGGTGGTAAAGCACCTCGACCGCTACCTCCTCAGGCCTCAGATCCTCGGTATCAAGCCAGCACCTGATGGCCTGATAACTCTCTTGCCGCGCCTTAAGGATTTGTCTTAGCCTCTTCACCACCTCCCTTCCCCAGAGTAGCGGCCGCGGATACGAGTCGGCCAGCCTCCTCGCCAAGGTTTCCGGCTTGGCGTGCAGGAAGAATAATTGACTATTGGACAAGGCCTGGCGGTTCTCTCCTGAGAGAAGAGCCCCGCCCCCGGTGGCAATGACCACCCTCTGCATCTGGGAAACCTGCCGAATCACCCCACTCTCCTTCTCCCGGAAGAATCCCTCCCCCTCTTCCTCGAATATCCGCTCGATGTTCTTCCCCACCTCCCTCTCGATTTCCTGATCAGTATCCACAAATCCCCAGCCCAGCCACCGGGAAAGAAGGCGGCCGACGGTGGTCTTGCCCGAGCCCATCATGCCGGAGAGCACTATTCTTTCTTCCAAAGCCGACCTATCCTCTCAAGGTATTTCTGATAGCTGGCGAGCATGTCCTCGATCGTATCCCCGCCAAACTTCTCCATGAAGCAGTCGGCCAGCACCAGGCAGGTGACCGCTTCGGCGATCACCGAGGCCGCCGGAACGGCCAGGATGTCCGACCTCATGTAGGGGGCAGGTGTCTCTTCCAGATTGAGCAAATTCAGGCTGGTGAGAGATCGGCGCAGGGTAGGGATGGGCTTCATGTAGCCACGGATGATTATCTCCTCACCGTTGGAGACGCCGCTCTCAACTCCGCCTGCCCGGTTGGTCTTCCGCCTGATTCGGTCATCAAAGAGGATTTCGTCCTGGAACTCCGAGCCGGGAAGGCCAGCTCCTTTCACCCCTTCCCCGATCTCCACCGCCTTAACCCCATTTATGCTTACAATGGCCGCAGCAAGTCTGACATCCAGTCGGCGATCCCAATGAACATAGCTGCCCAGCCCCGGAGGAACGCCAATGGCCCTTACCTCGAAAACCCCGCCCAGCGTGTCTCCTCTCTCCTTCACCTCATCCACAAGCTTCTTAAACTCGTCATCGAGCTCCGGCTGGGGAAGAAAGAAGGCGGAGGAGAGCACCCGCTGCCGAAGTTCCCGCTGCCCTGTGGGGAACTTCGGCACCCACCTCCCACCGAGGCTTACCACATAACCCATAACCTCGATGCCGAACTCGGCCAGTAGCCTCTCGGCCACTGCCCCGAGGGCAGTGCGGATGGCGGTCTCCCGGGCACTAGCCCTCTCCCGAGCGGGCACCAGGTCGGGAAGGCCATACTTGAGAAAGCCGGCCAGTTCCCCATGTCCGGGGCGGGGAACCCAGGGATCCTGTTCCACTTCACCGCCGAGATTGGGGAGGGAAAGAGCCAGCGGGGCCCCGGTGGTTCTCCCAGAGTACAGTCCGGAGAGGATCTCCACCTCATCCCTCTCCATGTCCATTCGCTCCCCCCGTCCGTAACCGCCCCTCCGCCGCCGTAGAACTGAGCTGATGTCCTCCGGTGAGAGGGGTAACCCCGCTGGCAAGCCCTCAATTATCCCGAGGAGCCTCTTTCCGTGGGACTCTCCCGCAGTAAGAGTGCGGAGCAAGCCTCCACCTCCTTCCGAAAATCCTTCCCTAGCCAGAGCTTTAGGTTCTCAGCGGTCTGTACCAGGAACATCTCCAGCCCGTTGATGAGCTGCGCTCCTTGGCTTTTCGCTTTCCGTAGAAAGGTCGTCTCAAGGGGATTGTAAACCAGGTCATAGAAAACCTTTCCCGAAAGATCGAGCTCCGGCACCGGTGGGGAATCAGCAACCCGGGGCCACATCCCCAGAGGGGTGGCATTAACCACCAGCTGGGATAGGGAAACGGCCCCCTTCACTTGATCCGGTGAAAAGACGCTTATATCAAGTTTGTCCTGGAATTCCTCGGCCAGCCTCTGTGCCCGGCTAAGGGTTCGGCTGGTCAGAAAAACCCCTCTCACCCCCAGCCTCCAGAGCCCGAAAAGGCAGGCCCGGGCTGCCCCGCCAGCCCCGAATACCAGAGCAGGTCCTTTAAGCCTGACCTTCTCCAGCGGGCTTATAAAGCCCCTCCAGTCGGTGTTATGGCCGTAGAGCTTGCCACCCTGCACCCGGACTACGTTTACCGCGCGTATGGCGGCGGCCTCCGGGCTGAGCTCATCCAGCCAGGGGAGCACGCTTTCTTTATAAGGGGTGGTGACGTTAAACCCGTCCAGATTCTCTCTGACCCAGTGCAAAAAATCCCCCAGTCCCCCCTCCCTTTCGAAGTTCCGATAGTCCAGCTCTAACCCCAGCCTCTCCCTCAGGCAGGAGAACAGTCGGGCCGAATAGCTGTGGCCCAGGGGAAACCCCAGGAGGCCTAACCTCATTTGAGCAGACATTTAAGATGCTCCAGAAACTCGGGATAAGAGATGGCGATCCAGGAATCGCCAAGGAGCTGGCTCTCCCCCTCGGCGGCCAGGGAGGCCACCACCAGCGAAAGGGCCAAGCGATGATCGCCGTGCGCTCGGAGGATAGCTCCCTTCAACCTCGTTGGCCCGCGAATCACCAGTCCGTCCTCAAGTTCCTCTATGTCGGCCCCCATCTTTCTAAGTTCCAGAACGATGGCTCGAATGCGGTCGCTCTCCTTGAACCTCAATTCCCTCGCCCCGGTTATTCTTGTCTCTCCCTCGGCCTGGGTGCTCAGGACGGCCAGAAGGGGTATCTCATCGATCAAGCAGGGCACCATTTCCT
Organism: uncultured Dehalococcoidia bacterium; assembly: GCA_964645275.1. Lineage (GTDB taxonomy): Bacteria > Chloroflexota > Dehalococcoidia > SZUA-161 > SpSt-899 > CAZYDA01. Next base: position 10,927 of record CAZYDA010000013.1, read on the forward strand.
CGCCCACCGCCACGGCCTTCAATCTGGATGCCGTGGCGGTGATCTCCCCAATCGGCTCCGGCTCTCCCCCCTTTTCGTTCACCTCAAGTTCGGCTCCCATTCTGCGGAGGACTCGGAGAAGGCCGGTCCGGGTTGGATTTAGGCCCACGTCTCTCACCTTGACCTTTCCCTTCAGAAGGCCCAGGGCCAGGAGGTAAGCGGCCGAGGAGAAGTCGCCGGGCACCCTGAGGTCGAGCTGCTGCAGGTCGGAGGGGAGAAGCTCAATCTGGCCGTCCTTCCTCTTAAGCTGAGCTCCGCAGAACTCGAGCAGCCTCTCGGTGTGATCGCGCGAGGGTATTCTTTCGCGCACCACGGTTTCTCCCTCGGCCAGCAGCCCGGCGATGAGCAGGGCAGACTTGACCTGAGCTGAGGGCACCGGCAGCTCATACTCTACTCCCTTAAGCCCTCCTCCTCTTATGGCCAGAGGTAGCCTTTCCCCCTCCCCCCGGCCGTCTATTCGGGCGCCCATTGAACGCAGGGGTTCTACCACCCGTTTCATCGGCCTTCGCGAGAGGCTTCGGTCGCCGTAGAGGATGGAGAAAAACGGAAGGGCGGCCAGCAGCCCGACGAAAAGCCGGACGGTGGTGCCGGAATTTCCAGCAAAAAGTGGCCGCGAGGGCTCCCGAAACGCTCCTCTCCTTATGTAAACCACGTCATTCCCCTCTATACCGGCCCCCAAGGCACGGGCGAGCTCAAGGCTTCGGCCAACATCAATGGCCCGGGAGAGGTTGGTCAGCCGACCCTCCCCGGAGATGAGGGAGAGAATTATCGCCCGGTGGCTGATGGATTTGTCTGGGGGAGCCTTCACCTCCCCGCCAACGCGGTGGTCTCCACTCAAGCGCAACATTTTCGATTGCGGATTCCTTCCGGTCTACTTGCGATCCTGAAGACCTTCGGAGTCGTTCTCCAATGCCTTAGCCAATTGCTCTATCCTATCCATCAACCTGGCGAATTCAGCAAAACTCAGGCTTTGCGGCCCATCGGATAAGGCCTTCTCGGGCTCAGGATGAACCTCGATCAAGATGCCGTCGGCTCCGGCAGCCAGGGAGGCACAGGCCAGCGGAGCTACCAGTTCCCTCCTCCCGGCGGCATGGGAGGGGTCAACCACAACGGGCAGGTGGCTCAGTTCTCGAATCAGGGGCACGGCGGCGATGTCCAAGGTATTACGGGTATAGGTTTCAAAGGTTCTGATTCCCCTCTCACAGAGAATAACCCTCCAGTTACCTTCTGAGAGGATGTACTCGGCGGCCAGGAGGAATTCCTCCACCGTGGCCATCAGCCCCCGCTTCAGCAGTACCGGCTTGTCCAACTGGCCGACCGCCCGGAGGAGGGAGAAGTTTTGCATGTTCCGGGCACCTATCTGAAGCACATCAGCATACTGAGCAACGATAGGCACCTGGTCAGTCGAAAGAACCTCGGTTACCAGCGGGAGCCCGTATTTCTCACCGGCCTCTTTCAAATACTCCAGCCCTTTTAACCCCAACCCTTGGAAGCTGTAAGGCGAGGTTCGGGGCTTGAAGGCCCCTCCTCTGAGGGCCTTGGCCCCCTTCTCCTTCACCAGCGAGGCGATCTCCATTATTTGCTCCCGCGATTCAACCGCACATGGTCCGGCGATGACCACAAACCCCTCCCCCCCAATCCCTACCCCTCCTATCGAGATCGCGGTTCTCTCCGGCTTAAATTCCCGAGACACCAGCTTATAAGGTTTTACCGAGGGCATGATGCCTCCAAGCTTGAGTCACTTTCCAAAAAGAAAATCCCCCTTTAGGTCAAAGCCTAAAGGGGGATCGGATTCCCGGGTCTTTTTTCTAGCCAGCTAAACCGCAAGGTCTCCTCTCCCCCTGAGGGGGCCACCAGAGGCAGAAGAAGACCTTCCGGACTGGCTTGGTCATTGCTGATTATATTAATAGCAGGTTTCTCCAGGAATGTCAAATATGACGTGTTAAGTCAAAACAT
>CAZYDA010000014.1:0-12680 GCA_964645275.1 uncultured Dehalococcoidia bacterium
TTCTCCACCAGAGGAATTCGGCGGCTGAGCACGCCTTCATCATCAAAGTCACGGCTGGCAGGATGGAAGGGTAGGGTGGGGTCATCCCAGAGGGAGAACCCGGGATCGAAGACCTGTTCCCCTCTCTTTGACGAAAGCGGGGAAGCCCCCCGAAGCACCATCCTCCCATTGAAGGCTAGTGCCAGGGGGGTAATGAAGGCACTGGCCACCCCATGGGGGGTGAAGATCACCGGAAGTTGTCCGGAAGGAGCTGGGGCGACCCTCTTAGCTCGCTCCAGTTGTCCCAAGGTGGTTCTAAGGATGCTGCTGGGGTCTAGAATGGGGTGACAGGAGCTCTCCCAGTCGCCCACGAAGAGCATGTCCGTGTCCCGTATGAGAACCCCCTCCAGACTCAGGCTGAAAACGCTCTTCTCATACTGGGCTTCCCCTCCCCGGGAATTCAAGATCCTGACCTGCAGGGTGACCTTGGTCACCGCTCCCTCACAGACGAGCTTCGGCTCATGTTGTCTCAGCTCATCTATCAATTGTTGTCCCAGCTCCACCAGCTTCTCCTCCGACATTTCCTCGACCTTCGGATCGTGAGTTTCTACCCTGGGATATCTTCCCAGCTCGGGGAAGTGGAACTTGACCTCTGGCCCGAGGAGAAGCGCTTCTTGAGCCAGCTCCAGGATTTTTACCTCTCCGCCGGGCTTGGTGGTGGCTGAAAACCCAAGTCGCCCATCCTTTATGAGCCTCAGGGCTATCCCCTGGGACTCAACCCTCTGTACCTGCTTTAGGTGGTTAGCCTCAAAGATCGCCTGAGTCTCTCGGCGGGAGAGTGAGAAGACTTCCACCTCATCAGCAATTTTCCTTGCCCGTTCCAGCAAGCTTTCCACTACCTTCCTCCCACAAGGCAGTGTCTTATGCGGATGTGGGGGCTGCCATTGGAGACGGGGAGGGGAGACTGTCCCCCCTTGCCACAGCCCCCGCCCTGGTTCATCTCCAGGTCATTGGCTATGGCATCGATGTTAGCCAGTGTATGAAAAACGTTTCCGGTGAGCACCACTGGGCGAAGGAGTTCTTCTATCCTTCCGTTCCGAATCCGGTAAGCCTCACCGGCAGAGAAGGTGAACATCTCCATTGAGGTCTGGCCACCGAACCAATTCTTAACATAAACTCCATCCCTCACCTCGGTGAGGAGGTCTTCGAAGGAGGCGTCTTGTGGCTCGATGTAGGTGTTGGTCATGCGCACGATGGGGGGAAAGCGCCAGTTTAGCGCTCGGGCATTTCCAGTGGGCTTCTCCCCCATCTTGGCTGCGGTCTCTCGAGAGTGAAGCCGCCCTACCAGCATGCCCTCCCGGATGAGGTAGGTCTTGCTGGCGGGGACGCCCTCGTCGTCATACTTGTAGCTGCCACGCAGCCCGGGAACTGCTGCTCCATCAACGATGTTGAGGTGCTTCTCCCCGAACCGACGTCCCAAGACCATGAGTTCCCGAAGTCGGTTATTCTCGTAGACGAAGTCCGCCTCAGAGAGGTGGCCGAAGGCCTCATGAGCGAAGACTCCAGCCAGCACGGGGTCAAGAATAACGGTGTATTCTCCACCCTTAAGGTAGGGAGCGGAGAGCAACTCGACCGCCCGGCGACTTATCTCCTGAACCTGCAGGTGGAGATTCTCGATCAAGCTGAGGTCTCCGCGACTTCCCAGGCTGAGATGAGCTTGCTGTACTTCACTCCCCTCTCGAGCTATCACCACGATTCGGAGGGTGAGATCAGGTTTAAGCTGTTCGATGTAGCTTCCCTCCGAGCTGGCAAAGATAACTCTCTTCAGCCTATCAGCATAGCTAATGGTGGAGGTCTGCACCTTTGGGGTGCTCCAGATGAGCTCGTTGTATTCGTCTAGGAGTTCCTTCTTGTGGGCCAGGGGTACTTTGGTGGGATCGGCTTCTGGCTTTCGGATTATGTCTACCACTGGCTCGGCCGGCGCAAATTTACTTTCTTCTCGGACAGCAAGCTTGGCCTGTCTTATGGCCCGGGACACCTTTTCCCTTAGGTTGTCTGGCCGGTTGAAGGAGACAAACCCCCAGCTTCCCCGGACTAGGGCGCGAACGTTCCCACCAAAGGAGGTGGTCTGGGAAATCTCCTCCACCTCTCGGTCACGGTACTGCAGGCGTGTGGTGCGGGATTCCTCCAGCCTTATCTCAACATAATCTGCCGCTTGCCCTTTCAGGGCTTCAAGGATCTGCTCCTCCACGGCAGTCCTTATTTTAAACCGTCGAAATTGAAAGAGCAAAATTGTATAATTAAACCAAAGTCGCAAAAATTCAGTGTTCGCGGTTGAGCCTGGGAGGAGTTATGGTTGAGTTTCGTCGTGATTGGATCTTTCAGATTGACTTTGTGCAGCGGGAGATGGAGCGGCTCCTGGATCATTTTGCCGGAGCCAAGCCACCTTCGGTGAAGTTCTCACCCCGAGTTTGGGAACCGGCCATTGATGTTTGCGAGACCCAGGACAAGGTGATCGTAGTCGTTGAGTTGGCTGGAGTGGCAGAGCAGGATATCGAGATCACGGTCAACCGGGATAGGTTTCTGATCCATGGGGAAAGGAAGAGGTCTTCATACGGGGAGCGGCAGACCTACTACCAGATGGAGATCCCCGGTGGTCCCTTTGAGAGGGAAGTTCTACTCCCCGCACCGGTGGATCCAGAGGGAGGGGAGGCTTCCTACAAGGATGGTCTGCTTGAGGTAGTTCTGCCCAAGCTAGGGCTGCGTCATCGAAGGGTGGAGATAAAGTCCGGGTAGCCCCCGGGAAGGAGAATCATGATTCGACTTGGAGATAAAGGGGAGAGGAAGGCTCCGGGAGTAGAGATTCCGGAGGTGCTGGCCATTTTTGTCAGCGAGGGAGAGGTGGTCTATCCCTCGCTGATCGTGCCCCTGGCAGCAGCGGAGGAAAGCACGGTCAAGCTTATAGATGAGGTCATTTCCGGAGATAAGATCCTTGGCTTTTTCGTCAAACGCCCCGATGGCCAGCTTTTTGAGATCGGCACGGCCGCTGGGGTGGCCCGCATGTTCAGGTTGCCCGATGGCTCGGTTCGAGCCCTTCTTCAGGGTCTGGCCAGGGTAAGACTGAAGGAGGTCGTGCAACAGGAGCCCTACCTCAAGGGGAGGGTGGAGGTGGCTGAGGAGGTGGCGGAGGACACGCCGGAGGTGGAGGCTCTCTCCCGCAACCTCCTGCAGTTGTTTCAGAAGGTGGTCTCCCTGGCGCCAAATCTGCCAGAGGAATTAGCCATTGCTGCCATGAACTTGCCTGGGCCGGGTCCACTATGTGATTTCATCGCTGCACATATAAACCTCAAGCCCGAGGAGAAGCTGGAGATCCTGGGGGAGCTGAACGTCAGGCAGCGGATGGAGAAGTTAACCGGCTTCATCAACCGGGAACTGGAAATCCTGGAACTGGGAAGCAAAATCCAATCTCAAATAAAGACCGAGATGGACAAGGCCCAGCGAGAGTTTTACCTGCGGGAGCAGCTTAAGGCCATCCAGAAGGAGCTAGGTGAGTATGACGAACACACCATGGAGGTCAACGAGCTGCGGCAGAAGATCGAGGAGGCCCAGCTCCCGCCCGAGGCGCGCAGGGAAGCTGAGAGAGAGCTCGACCGCCTGGCCAAGATGCCACCTCAGGCAGCGGAGTATACCGTCTCCAAGACCTACCTTGACTGGCTGCTCAGCCTCCCTTGGAACAAGAGCACCGAGGGGGAGATCGACATCGCTCGGGCGGCCCAGATATTGGACGAGGACCATTACAATCTGGAAAAGGTGAAGGAAAGGATCCTAGATTACCTGGCAGTGCGCAAGCTGAAGGCCGACATGAAGGGTCCTATCCTCTGCTTCGTGGGTCCTCCAGGAACGGGAAAGACCTCCATGGGGCAGTCCATCGCCCGCGCCCTGGGTCGTAAGTTCGTCCGCATCTCCCTGGGTGGGATAAGGGACGAGGCTGAGATTCGTGGTCATCGGCGGACTTACGTGGGAGCCCTGCCAGGGAGGATTATTCAGGGAATAAGGCGGGCTGGTTCGAACGATCCGGTTTTCATGCTCGATGAGATAGATAAGGTGGGGGCTGATTTTCGAGGTGACCCCTCAGCAGCGCTCTTGGAGGTTCTAGATCCAGAGCAAAACTCAGCCTTCATGGATCATTACCTCGATGTCCCCTTCGACCTCTCCAAGGTAATGTTCATCACCACGGCTAACCTGGTTGATCCCATCCTTCCTGCCCTGCGTGACCGCATGGAGATCTTGGAGCTGCCGGGATACACCGAGCTGGAGAAGCTGCACATCGCTCGTAAGTTCCTCATTCCCAAGCAGCTCAAGGAAAATGGGCTGGCTGAGGAGCGCCTGGAGATATTCGACGGAGCCATCCGGGCGATAATCCGGAACTACACTCGGGAAGCTGGCCTGAGAAACCTGGAGCGGGAGATCGGCACCATCTGCCGCAAGATCGCCCGGCGGGTGGCTGGGGGGGAGGAGGGGAAGTTCGAGGTAACTCGGGAGAATTTGAAGGAGTTCCTGGGGCCAGAGAAGTTCCGCTATGAGGTGGTGGAGGAAGAGGACGAGGTAGGGGTGGTGACTGGCCTGGCTTGGACTCCCGCCGGGGGGGACATCATGTTCGTTGAGGCCACCTTGGTCCCCGGAAGAGGACAGCTCATCCTCACTGGGCGCCTGGGCGATGTCATGCAGGAGTCCGGCCGAGCTGCCTTAACCTACAGTCGCTCCCGAGCCGCCCAGTTTGGTGTGAAGGAGGATTTCTACAGGACCAAGGACGTCCACATCCATGTCCCCGCGGGGGCCATCCCTAAGGATGGACCCTCGGCTGGGATAACTATGGCCGTGGCACTCATCTCAGCCCTCACCGGAAGGCCGGCTAGGAAGGAGGTGGCCATGACCGGCGAGATCACTCTGCACGGGAAGGTCCTGCCCGTGGGAGGGATCAGGGAGAAGGTCCTGGCTGCCCACCGAGCAGGAGTGAAGAAGGTCATCCTGCCTCGGGAGAATCAGAAGGATCTAGAGGAGGTTCCCCAGCAGGTGAGGGATGAGCTTGAGTTTGTATTCGTCGAGGATGTAGATGCGGCCATAAAGGAAGCCCTTCAGCCGGCCAAAGCTGAGGTAATTGCCCAGACTAGTAAAGTTTGATTTCTGAAGGAATGAGAGTGGCCCAGCCAGAGTTTATCCTCGAGGGTAAGATAGTGCTCATTGCTGGTGGGGGGCGGGGGATTGGTCGAACGCTGGCTCTGGCTTTCGCCAGGGCTGGGGCAGAGGTAGCAGTTGTCAGCCGCACCCTGGCCGAGCTGGAACGGGTGGTTCAGGAGATCGATCGTTGCGGGCGGCAGGGTCTGGCGGTGAAGGCTGATCTGACACAGAGGGTTGAGGTAGAGCAGATGGTCGAACGGGTGCTTCGGAAATTCAGCCGTGTCGATGTCTTGGTAAACTGTGCTGCCACTAACCTCATGCGTCCCCTGCTTGAGCTTTCAGAGGAGCGCTGGGAGCAAATCCTGAACACCTGTCTTAAAAGCTACTTTCTCTGCAGTCAAGCGGTGGGGCGAAAGATGAAAGAGCGCCAGGGAGGCTGCATCATCAACCTGGCATCGGCGGCAGCCCAGAAAGCTACGCCAGGCATGGGAGCTTACTGTGTGGCCAAGGCTGGGGTGGTGATGCTCACCCGGGTGCTGGCCCTGGAGCTCGCCCCCTACAACATCAGGGTGAATGCCATTGCACCGGGGGTGGTCCGGACTAGCTTTAGCGAGCCCCTTTGGAGCAACCCGGAGCTCTTGCAGAAGGTTTTACCTCCCATTCCCTTGGGAAGGATCGCCGAGCCAGAGGACCTGGTGGGGCTGGCCCTCTTCCTCGCCTCGGATGCCTCTAGCTACATCACTGGGCAGACGATTTACATTGATGGTGGAAGCTCGGCTGGGTAGCCATTTAGTGTTCTAGCTAGCTTAACCCAGCCGCTGGCCTTTCTGAGCCTTTTAAACACCTCTTGGGCAGCCCTCTCGTCCTCGAAGAGGGAAAAGAGCGTTGGCCCACTTCCCGCAAGCTGTGGTGAAGCTCCAGCAGCCCTCATGGCCTCGCGATATCCTTCAAAGTCGGGATAGACCTCACCGGCTACCAAATCAAAGACGTTCCAGGTCTCCAAGCGGCTGACGTTTCGTTCCAGCAGGGCTTGCTTGAGGGCATGGGTAGCCTCTCCCCTGGTGTGGTGTGAGGGCTTGAGATGGGAATAGAGCGTGCGGGTCTTCTCCGGGATGACTAGCGGGGGAAGAAAGAGCACTGTCCAGTGGGGGGGAAGGGGTGGCAGGGGGGTGACTCTCTCCCCCAGACCTTCTACCAGGCAAGTTCCGCCGTAGAGGAAGAGAGGCACGTCAGCTCCTAGCCTTGCCCCGAGTTGGGACAGCTCCGCCCAGCCAAGGCCCAGCTTCCAAAGCCAATTCAGCCCTCTCAAGGCAGCAGCAGCATCACTTGAGCCCCCACCGAGTCCGCTTGCTGAGGGGATATATTTCTTGAGGTGAATGATAACCCCTTGGCCAGGCTTGAAGATGTCCTGGAGCAATAAGGCTGCTCGGTAGGCCAGATTGTCCTCCGGGCGAATTTCGGCGGCACGCAAACCGTCCCAGGGAGGGAGTGGGGAAGGGTCTATGATGAGCTGCAGCTTTGGACCGGGCTCGAGAACTAGTTCATCGGCCAGGTCTATGGTCTGTGTGATGGAACGGACTTCGTGCCAGCCATCAGGCCTTTTGCCCAGAACCTCCAGGGTGAGGTTTAGCTTGGCTGGAGCAAGCTCTTTTATCATGGGCTATCCCCGCGGAAGTAAGCCCCTTGTTCTTCTTCGCTTAGCCCCTTCTCGTCTAGCTCAATAAACTTCTCCAGTTCGTCCACCCGCGCTAGAATCCGGGCGAGGCCAGCCTCGTCTGAGAGGGCCCGGTGGTAATCCTCCTCAGCTTTTCTGAGATCGCCCCGGCGCTCAAAGGCAATCCCCCGGTTGTAAAAGATTCGGGCATTCTCGGGATAAAGTTCTATCGCCCTCGAGTAGAGTTCTATCGCTTCGTCTAGGTTCCCTTGTCCCAGTAGATGGTTCCCCCTGATGTAAAGCTCCAGAGCCTGGAGACAGCGTTCAGGAAGGCCTTCCAATCGGCTGACTTGAGGGAGTTCGTCCCAGTCGAGGTCTCTGACCCTACCATCGGCCAGGGCTCCTATTCGATGATGCCTTATGTTCAGTGAGGCATACCAGAGGTCGAGAAAGTGCCGCTCGTGGTTGGAGAGATTCAGCAGGTTAGCCAGGTGAGGGACATGGCGGCCGACAAAGTCTACCACGACCTCCACCACCCCCATGTCCAGGCCGAACTCAGAGCCGAGGTTTGCTAGCAGCCTGGCATACCCCAGACAATCGGCCTGCCTCCTCATCAGGACCTCCTCCAGATCAAAAACTCGCCCCCTTCTAACATTAGCCCGCACCAGCCGAAAAAGCCAGGAGGCGAGCTCCTCCTCCAGCCTGGCCTTTTCCACCAGGTTGGTAGCCTCGGCTAGTCCTCTCCTCACCCTGCCTCGAATCTCCCCCAACTCTCTCCCTTCGAATTTTGGGAGGGGTGGGGGAAGGCTCCAGCGGTTGAGCGCCCTTAGCTCCATCGACTTATTATACCCCACCCGGAGCAGGAGAGCGCCTCTTGTTTTTGGGAGCAGGATTCTTAACCTACAAAATCTTTGATTTTTGCGGGAGCCCGTAATAAAATTTGCGGGGATAACGGAGTTTGCCGATCTTGAGGGGGCAGAATGCAGCTGATGAAGAACCTGTATGTTTATCTCTGGGAAGGCCGAGGTAATAATTGTCATACTTACCTCTTCGCCGATGTTCTCCGAGGAGAGAGACCTCACGTCCTGATAGACCCTGGGCATGTGATGAACGAGATCGGTGAGCGCTGTCTGGAACGTCTGCTAAATCTCATGTCCCTTGACCGAATAAGGCCGGAGGAAATTGGACTCATCCTGAACACGCATAGCCATCCGGATCACTGTCAAGCGAATAAGGCTCTCGCAGAGAGGGGTGGAGGCGGAATTGGCCGGGCCCTCATCGCGTTAAGCCAGGAGGAGGATGAATTTCGGCGCCGGAGCCAAGGTCACTTGTTAGGCCTCAAGGTCGACTTTGAACCGGATTTCTATCTTAAGGAGGGGGAACTAAACCTGGGGCAGGGTGAGGGGAGGATAACTCTTCAGGTTATTCATACCCCGGGTCATACCCCAGGCTCTCTCTGCTTCTACTGGTCTGAAAACAAGGTTCTTTTCTCCGGCGATGTCCTGTTCTATGGTGGGGTAGGGAGGACTGACCTTGTGGGCGGGAATGGCGGGGAACTTCGACAAAGCATTGAGAAGCTCTCAGAACTAGAGGTGGAATACATTCTGCCAGGGCACAGCACCGAGTTTGGAGGCCTCATCAGGGGAAGGGAGAAGGTGAGGGAAAACTTTGCCTTTATTCGCCTGAACTACTTTCCACTCCTTTAACTCCAGAGTGCCTGGAGGTGTTTTCTTATCTCAGCTACCTGCCTATTCACCTCGTCGGTTCTTATCAATCCTACCTCAGTGACCACACCGCTGACCAGTGCGGGGGGGATTTCGTCAAACCCTCTTTCCAATCGAGGGCTCTGAGGGCTGAATTTATTTAGCTCGCAAACGGCATAGAAGGGGATTCCCCTTTGGTGGACTGCTCTCGCCAGCCGAAAGCTGGGGCTGCCATTGATCACGGTACCGTCAGCGATGACGCTATCGGCCCCGGTTAGCGCCCGGCTGGCCTGAGAGGCATAGCGCTCTATTTCCTCGTCGGGAATGACCTGAGGCTGGATCCCAGATGAGGTTAGCTCGTGGGCCAGCAGCTCACCGTACTTTTCATCTACCCTGGACTCCGCAATGATGATCTCAAAGGACTTCTCCTCCAGGCCCTTTCGGAGGGCCTGGAGGAGGACTGAACTGTAGCTACAGGTCATGACTTGATCTCCCTCCTTGATCAGGCTGGCAGCCTGCTCGGCAGCCCTGGAGGCAGCCTGTTCGAGGGCTGTGGTGAGCTCAAGGGCTCGGCGCTGAGCAAATTCTCGAAGTCGACTTGTCTCGGATTCGGGAGAGTTGACGCACTCGTAAAACAGTCGGGCAACACTGTTGGCTATGGGAGCCATGCTGGGCTTGGCGGCGGCCAGTTCCTGGGCCACCGCCTTCAGTTCGGCCAGGAATTCATCCCGACCCTGCGCCCGACTCACCTTTGCGGCCAGTCCCAGGACCTTGAGCGCTTCCCGAGAGAGCCAACCGGCACCCTGAATTTTTTCCCTTCGAATGGCCTCGATGCCCTGACTTACCTCGGCCCTCATTTTACCCTCTCCCAGGTCTCAGCTAACTTGGGCACGGTCTCGAACTCGGCAATTTGTTCCGGCTTTACCCATCTTATCTCCGTGTGCTCCCAGTCTATTCGTAGCTTCTCTGGGCTCAGGAGGCGGAAACGAAAGGGATAAATCACCCATTTCCTTCCCAGCTCTTCGTCTATGGCCTCCAGGGGCTCGCCAACCTGGAGAAGTTCGAGATCTTCCTCAGTTACTCCCACCTCTTCCCTCAGTTCCTCAAGGGCCTGCTGGTAGGGTGTGTTTTCCTCCTCCAGGTAGCCGCTTACCCCAGCCCATCTTTCCCGGTAGGTGCCAACCTGCTTGCTCCTTTTCAAAAGACAAATCTTACCCTCATGCTCCAAAAAGCAGGTCACTACGTGTTTTACCTCCAGCATGTTAACCTCCGTAAAGCTTTAGCTCTTTGATGAGCTTGAGTATTTGCTCAGGCACCAGGTCTCGAACGTCCTCTCCTCTCCTCAACTTTTCCCGTGCCAGGGTGGAGGAAAGGGAAGAGGCGAAGTCAGAAATCCCAAGATGGTGTACCCTTTCTCTAAATTTTTTGTTCTCCGGCGTCTGAAAAAGCTGAGTCAGCTCTTCTTCGCTCCGCCCTGCTCTTGGGGCTACCAGAAACTGGCTGTCCCGGAACAGCTCCTCCAGGGCTGCCTCTCCATCTTGGTAATACTTTCTGTCCAGAATCCTGACGGCGGTGTCGTAGCCGACCAGGAAGTAGAAGCTTGTCCCCGGCGGATAAGCATGCTTTAATGCCCTGAGCTTGTCTAGGAAGAGGGGGTGGCTAGCGAGCCCCAGACTTACCTTCTCCTGGTCGCGGAAGAACTCCAGGAGCATGTACAGTCGATCCTCGAGCGAGGCAAAGGAGGTTTGCTTATCTGCATTCTGACGATCAGCCAGCAGGAGAAGCTCGTCTACCTTCTGCTCGGCCCTTCTGATGATCTCAAGGTGAGCTCGGGTCAGAGGATCGAAGGCAGAGGCGAAAACTCCCAGCTTACCACCTGGCCCCTTAATTCCTCTCTCTGCCTGGCGAACGAAGTCTATCCGCGGCTGCGTTCCGCCTTGTTCCCCCACAACCTGCCGAATCAGCTCCCTGGAGGGTTCTATGGCTTGGAACTTTCTCATGGCAGGTTCAGTTGAGCCAGATCGAAGACCAGACCATCTCGAGCGGCGAGCACCCGAACTCCGGTCTCCTCCTGAAGCTTCTTGGCCACCTCCCAGGGCTTGGCTCTCCACATGGTCATGCCGAAGTGGGTCAGGATGGCTGCCCGAGGTTTGATTCGTCTGATGATCTCCCCCGCCTCTGGCGCGGAGAGATGGTCAAAGGGTCCTCCTGGCTCGAGCCTTACCACGTTGAGGATGAGAAGCTCAGCCTGGTATGCCTCACAGAGCTGATCAAAATATCTGGTGTCAGCGATATAGGCGAAACTATGCTTGGGGGTCTGGAATAAGAGCCCGTAGGTCTCCACCGGGTGCTGGTGCCGAAGGGGTGCCTTAAAGGTGATATCATTCACGCGGTAAGTTTTGCCAGACTCGAGAACCTCGATGCGTTCGAGCGCTGGTCGGAGGTACTGAAGCACCACCGGGTCATCCTCTAGAGCATCACGGGGAGCGAAGAGCAAACCACGACGCCTCAGCCCTCCTTCGGTCATGGCCTCGATCATGACGTTGACATCGGCAGCATGGTCCAGATGGCGGTGGGAGAGAATGATGGCTTCAAGACTCCTCGGCCTAAGCTTTCTTTTAGCGGCCTGGACCAGCGTTCCCGGGCCGGGGTCGAGGAGCATTTGCGTGCCGACAAGATCCAGCCACAGGCCACCAGAGGCGAGGATTTGACTGGCCACCATTACCCTCGCCCCTGCTGTTCCCAGAAAGGTGATGCGCTCGCTGTTTCTTTCGCTGTCCTTCACTAACCTAAAGTATAATCCTCCGCCAGATGTTTGCAACCTCTGCCCTCATTTGAGGAGAAGCATGAATGGCTAACCCCAATCTATTCTAGCTCCTGAAGGCTCAATCCCCCGTCCCCATCAACCGCTTGGCTATCTTACGCCGATAGAGTATATTGAGAAAGTGTCACCTATGTGGTCAGCCAGCACAGCTGATTGACTTGCGTCTCTTTCCGAGGTAAGATTTTAGGGAAAATGCCGGAGGTAGGCTGGAAAGGAGGATAATTCAGGATGGGTGAAAGACTACGAGGAAAGGTGGCGGTGGTGACCGGCTCAGGTCAGGGCATTGGGAAGGCCATTGCTTTGGCCTTGGCTCAGGAAGGGGCTAAGGTAGTCACCAACAATCGCCGGCCAGGGACGGAGGGGGGTGATGCCGAAACCACGGCGGAGGAGATCCGGAAGGTGGGTGGGGAGGCACTCCCCTTCTTTGGCGACGTATCGAAGTTTGATGAGGCAGAGAAGCTGATCAAGGCTGCTATAGATAAGTTTGGAGGGATTGACATCCTGGTTAACTGTGCCGGAGCCGACCGCCCGCGCATGGTCTGGAACCTTACCGAGGAGGACTGGGACATTTGCGTGAATTCCTTTCTCAAGGGCACCTTCAATTGCACTCGTCATGCAGCAGGCTTCATGCGTGAGCAGAGGTGGGGTAGGATCATTAACATGACCTCAGATGCTTATTATGGCACCGTGGGCCATGCCAACTATGGAGCAGCTAAGGCAGGCGTGGTTGGCTTTACCTATGCGGTGGCTCGGGAAGTAGGAAGATATGGGGTGACCTGCAATGCCATTGCTCCTGAGGCTGCTACCCGATTCAGTGCCTCCCCGGAGGTGATCGCTGGCTTCAAGAAGCGATATGAGGCTGGACTTATCAGCAAAGAAAGGCTTGAGGAGCTGATAAACATGCCTCCGCCGGAGTGCGTTGGTCCCTTTGTTGCTTATCTGGCTACCGAGGAGGCCTGGAACATAAACGGCCACATCTTTCGGGTCAGCGGTGGCGAGATAACCCTCTTTTCCGATCCCGTCCGAATGAAGTCCATCTTTAAGGACTGGAGGAAGGAAGGTCCCTGGGGCGTGGAGGAGCTCATCACTCTCTTTCCCAAAACCCTAGGGGCAGGCCTGGTCAACCCTGCGCCTCCAGAGAAGGAGTAGCTTATGGATCTGGGTAAGCTTCTCAATCCCAATCCTAGGACAGACCTCCCGGAGATAAAGCCGGGAGATACGGTGAGCGTCAAGTTCCGCATCTCGGAGGCTGGACGAGAGAGGAGCCAGACGTTCCAGGGGATAGTGATCCGCAAGAGGCCGAACAACTTCACCGTGAGGCAGATTTTCCAGGGGGTGGGGG
>CAZYDA010000015.1:0-12652 GCA_964645275.1 uncultured Dehalococcoidia bacterium
TACGATCCCGCCATGGGCTCGACCAACCTAAGGGTGCTCCTGTGCAAGCTTTATCCCACCGTCCAGAGGTCGGCGAATGGACAAGGTGAGTGAAGACCAGCGGTCAGTCTATAAGCCCTACGTGCCAGGGGTTGAGCAGGCGGCGAGGATCCTGCTTCTCCTGGCAAAGCATTCCCGACCCCCGATGACGCTAACCGAGATCTCCAGGCAGCTCAGGATTCACAAAAGCCGAGCTTATTCCATTCTGAACACGCTGCAGAAATTCGGATTGGTGGAGAAAGACCCCTTGGTGAAAACCTACTCCCTAGGCACGGGTCTCATTTACCTGGCGCGGAGCGTTCTGGATAGCCTGGATATCCGGCAGGTTGCTGCACCATTCCTCGAAGAGCTGGGCAGGGAAACTGACAGCACGGTGCTCCTAGGTTTGCTCAGCGGAGAGCACCTCTTCGTGGTGGCCAAGTACGAAGGAGGTCAGGAGATCGGGGTGACCGTGCCAGTGGGACATCGCTTCCCACTGACCTTTGGAGCCCATGGGAAGATCATCACTGCCTTTGTGTCCAAGGAGGAAAGGCAGAGGCTCCTGGCCAACCAGAAGCCCTACTTCTACGGCCGGGAGGAGAAGTTCGACCCCAGGAGGCTGGAAGGGGAGCTGGCTGAGTGCCGCCGGGTCGGCTTCGCCAAGGACCCCGGTGAGGTCAATCCCGGCATCAATGCCGTGAGCGCTCCCCTATTTGGCACCGGGGGGAAGCTCATCGGCTGCCTCATTCTCGTCGGAACCTTTGCTTTAAGCCTGCTCGACAAATATGGGCCAAGGGTGGCGGAAGCTGCCCGGCAGCTCTCCCGCAAGCTTGGAGCCGAGTTCGAAGAACGCATCGGGGGGTAAATTGAGCGCTAATGAGATTAAGATCGTGCGCACCACCACCTGGTCGGCCGGGCCGGGGTGTCACGGAGGCTGCGGGGTGCTAGCCTACGTCAAGGAGGGGAAGCTGGTGAAGATCGAGGGCGACCCCGACCACCCCTGGAACCAGGGACGCCTCTGTCCCCGGGCTCTGGCCCTGACCCAGTATATCGAACATCCCCAGCGCCTGAGGCATCCACTGAAGCGGGTGGGGGAGCGCGGAGAGGGAAAATGGGAGCGCATCTCCTGGGATGAGGCACTTGACCTCATTGAAAAAAGGATGA
This sequence comes from uncultured Dehalococcoidia bacterium, assembly GCA_964645275.1. Classification (GTDB taxonomy): domain Bacteria; phylum Chloroflexota; class Dehalococcoidia; order SZUA-161; family SpSt-899; genus CAZYDA01. Next base: position 1,183 of record CAZYDA010000015.1, read on the forward strand.
AGGCCATCAAAGAGGAGCATGGCCCTGAGAGCTTTGTCTTCGCCATGGGCACTGGCCGAGACATTGGCCCCTGGATATGCCTGCTGGCCTACGCCTATGGCAGTCCCAACGTGATGTTCGCCCTCAGTGGCATCGCCTGCTACAGTCCCAGAATTGCTGCCCTAGACATGGTGCAGGGAGACTACTGCGTCTTTGATGCAGGGCAGTGGCTCCCCAAAAGATATGATGATCCCCGGTTCAGGGTTCCAAAGTGCCTCATCATCTGGGGCTACAACATCCATGCCACCTGCCCGGATAACCTCTTCGGGCACTGGATAATTGACCTCATGAAACGGGGAACCGAGATCATCGCCATTGACCCGCGGCTTTCCTGGTTCGCCTCCCGAGCCAAGTATTGGCTCAAGCTGAGGCCAGGCACCGATGCTGCCCTGGCCATGGGCATGCTACATGTCATCGTCAACGAGAGGCTCTACGACCAAGAGTTCCTAGAGAAATGGACCAATGCCTCCCACCTGTTACGGAAGGATACCGGTAAGCTTCTGCGTGAGAGCGACCTCGCAGAAGGCGGTTCCCGGGAAAACTTCGTCGCCTGGGATAAGTCTCGAGAAGGCCTGGCCATCTGGGATTCGAGCGAAGTTGATTACAAGCTGCCAGGGGTGAGGCCAGCTCTGTCCGGCGAGTGGAGGGTCACTCTGGCCGATGGCAGCGTGGTGGAGTGTCACACGGTTTGGGATGCCTTCCGCCAAGAGGTGAATAATTATCCCCCCGATGAGGTGGAGAGGATAACCTGGGTTCCCGCAGAGGAACTGGCTGAGGCAGCTCGCTTCTACGCTCGGAGTAGGCCGGCCGCGATTCAGTGGGGCGTGCCTATTGATATGACCCCCGCTGTGACTCCCTTATGTCAAGCGATTGCTGCCCTCTGGGCCCTGACAGGCAACTTGGATGTGCCCGGAGGGAATGTGATCGCTCGCTTTGCCTTCGACGCTGTGGCCTATGCCCTTCCCGGAGCAGAGGGAATCATTAAGCTCAAGGACAAAAAGCTCGATGAACCGCGCATCGGTGCTGACCGCTATGGCCCACTGAAGAAATTCATCTGGCGCTGTCAGACCGACCTAACCCTGGAGCAGATCTTTACCGGCAAGCCTTATCCTATCAAAGGCCTGTGGATTCAGACCTGCAATCCGCTCGCCGGGCTTGGGCTTGATCCCCGAAGATGGCGTGAGGCCCTCAAGAAGCTCGACTTCGTGGTCGTGGCGGATCTCTTTCTCACGCCCACCGCTCAATATGCCGACGTCGTTTTACCAGCCGCTACCTTCCTAGAGAAGGACGGCCTCCGTACCTGGTGGGTGCCATTACAGAGTATCAACAAAGCCCTCACCGTGCCTGAATGCCGTCCGGACATAGAAATAAACCTCGAGCTGGCGAGAAGATTCGACCCGGAGCTTAAGTGGAAAAGCATTTATGAGCTCTTCGATGACATTCTTAAGCCCACCGGCCTGACCTTCAGGGAGCTACAGGAAAAGGGCTGGATCCTTCCACCCGAAGGTCACCCAAGCTGTCCCTATCGGCGCCATGAGAGAGGCCTCCTGCGGGCAGACGGAAGGCCTGGCTTTCGCACCCCCACCGGTAGATTTGAACTCTACTCCACCCTGCGGGAGGATTGGGGACTCGAGCCACTGCCCCATCACGAGGAACCACCCTTCACTCCGGTGAGTCGACCCGACCTGACAAAGGAATATCCTCTCATCCTCTCCACTGGCAGGCGTTCCCCGGTCTTCTTCCACTCCGAACATCGCATGATCCCCTGGCTGCGGGAGCTTGACCCCGACCCGGTGGTGGAGATCCATCCCCAGACCGCCGCCGAGCATGGAATCGCTGATGGCAACTGGGTCTGGGTGGAGAACTGGCTGGGGCGCGCTAAGCTCAGGGCCAAGGTCACGCCAGTGGTTCCCCGCTGGATGGTCATGGCAGCCCACGGCTGGTGGTTCCCCGAGAGAGAGGGCTCCGAGCCAAGCCTCTACGGTGCCTGGGAGTCCAACATCAACCTGCTCCTTCCCATGAATGCTCAGGGTAAGGATGGGCTGGGAGCTCCCATAAAGCACTCGCTCTGCCGGATCTATAAAGCCTGAGTCCCGAATGGGCATATAGTTATAACTCAAGGCTGGAAGAAATCAGACAGGTTAAAGGAGGTGACTTGATGACCAGCGAAGGAGTGGAGATCGTGCGCACCACCACCTGGTCGGCCGGGCCGGGGTGTCACGGAGGCTGCGGGGTGCTAGCCTACGTCAAGGAGGGGAAGCTGGTGAAGATCGAGGGCGACCCCGACCACCCCTGGAACCAGGGACGCCTCTGTCCCCGGGCTCTGGCCCTGACCCAGTACGTCTATCACCCCGACCGGCTAAAATACCCCTTGAAGAGAGTGGGGAGAAGAGGGGAAGGTAAGTGGGAGCGCATCTCCTGGGACGAGGCCTTTGACTTGATCGAGGAGAGGCTCAAGGAGATCAAGCAGCGCCACGGCCCGGAGAGTGTCATCTTCCTTCAGGGGACCGGGCGGGATATCGGTGGCTGGATCTCCATGTTGGCCTATGCCTATGGCAGCCCGAACTGGGTCTTCGGGCTCAGCGGATTGGCCTGCTACACTCCCCGGCTGATGGTGATGTGGATCACTCATGGGGACCACTGCGTGGCCGATGCGGCTCAATGGCTCCCTCAGCGCTATGATGACCCAGATTATCGCCTGCCAAAATGTCTCCTGGTGTGGGGTCAGAACCTGCCTGCCACCTGCCCTGATGCCTTCTTCGGGCACTGGATCGTTGACCTTATGAAGAGAGGCTCAGAGCTCATCGTGGTCGATCCCCGGTTCACCTGGCTCGCCTCCCGGGCCAAGATATGGCTCCAGCTCAGGCCTGGAACCGATGGAGCGCTGGCCCTGGGATTTCTGAACGTCATCCTTAACGAGAGGCTTTATGACGAGGAATTCGTGGAGCAGTGGACCAATGCCCCCTTTCTGGTTCAGGTGGATGGGGAGGAGAAGCTTCTGAGCGAGAATGACCTCAAGGCCGGGGGAAAGGAGGATAACTTCGTCGTCTGGGACACCCTCAGGAATCAGCCAGCCATTTGGGATTCTGCCCAGGTGCAGTACACTTCCCCGGATGTGAAGCCAGCTCTCGAGGGCACCTTCAGGGTTAGATTGGCCAACGGAGAAGTGGTCAAATGTCAGACCGTGTGGACCCGGCTCAAGGAGAGGGTTAGTCAGTACGCGCCGGAGAGGGTCTCCGAGATCACCTGGGTACCTCCGGAAAAGATAGTTGAGGCTGCTCGTTTCTACGCTCAGAGCAAGCCAGCCGCAGTACACTGGGGCCTCCCTATAGATACCATCCCCAGCACTACTCCTACAGCACAGGCCGTTGCCCACCTCTGGTCCCTAACGGGCAACCTAGACGTGCCCGGGGGGAATGTAATTGCCCGCTACCCATTCGATGTGGTCACCTACCCCTATCACTCCGGGGTAGGAATTCTGAGTCTCCCGCCAGAGGCTCATCAAAAGCGGATCGGCACCTGGAAGTATGGGCCAGTGAAGGATTTCCGAGCCTGGGCCCATCCTGACATGATGCTGGAGCAGATATTCACTGAAGATCCCTACCCTATCAAGGGAATGTGGATCCAGACTGCCAATCCTCTGGCCTGCACCGGGCTTGAGCCTCAGAAGTGGCATGAGGCCCTCAAGAAGCTGGACTTCGTGGTGGTGGTTGACCTTTTCCTCACCCCTACGGCAATGTTGGCTGACGTAGTTCTCCCTGCAGCTACCTTCCTGGAGAAGAATAGCCTTAAAGGCTGGTGGGTACCTCTTCAGGCCATCAAGAAGGTCATTAGCGTGGGGGAGTGCAAGTCGGACATCGAGATAAACTTTGAGCTGGCCCGGAGATTTAAGCCCAACTTTCCCTGGGAGAGCATCGAGGAGATGTTTGATCACCTCCTCAAACCTTCGGGAATGACCTATAAGGAGCTCTGTGAGAAGGGCTGGGCTCTTCCTCCCAAGGGTCACCCCAGTGCCCCCTATCTCCGATATGAGAAGGGGCTCCTGCGCCATGATGGAAAGCCCGGCTTCCTGACTCCCTCAGGGAAGCTTGAACTTTACTCCACCTGGCTGGAACGCTGGGGACTAGAATCCCTCCCCTACTATGAGGAACCGCCATTCAGCCCGGTCAGCACCCCCGAGCTCTACCAAGAGTATCCCCTCATCCTGACCACTGGCAGGCGCTCCTCGGTCTTCTTCCACTCTGAGCATCGCATGATCCCCTGGCTTAGGGAACAGGATCCCGACCCCGTCATCGAAATCCATCCCCAAACGGCGCGAGAACTGGGCCTTGAGGATGGTGACCTCGTTTGGGTGGAGAACTGGCTGGGCAAATGTAAGCGCAAGGCCAAGGTCACCCCGACGATACACCCCAAGGTCGTCATGGCACCGCACGGCTGGTGGTTCCCCGAAAGGGAGGGCTCCGAGCCATCTCTCTTCGGCATCTGGGAGGTGAACGTAAATCAGCTCATTCCCATGGGTCAAGTGGGCAAATCGGGCTATGGCTGCCCCCTGAAGAGCATACTTTGCAAGGTCTACAAGGCAGGAGGTGAATAAATGCGCTACGCAATGCTGGTGGACTACCGATTCTGCACCGGCTGTCATGCCTGCGAGGTTGCCTGCAAGCAGGAACACCGCATTCCAGCGGGGAAGAGCGCCGGAATCAAGGTCATCGAGCAGGTTCAGGAGTTTCCCAGTGACAAGCTCGACCTGACCTATTACCCAGTTCTAACTCAGCTTTGCTTCTTCTGTCGCCCCCGAGTCAAGAAGGGTCTTCCTCCGGCATGCGTTAAACACTGCATGGCGCACTGCCTCATATTTGGACCGCTGGAAGAGGTCATCAAGGAGCTTCCTCAGAGAAGGAAAGCCTTGCTCTGGACCCAGGAAATTTAGCCTTGGAGGTTCATCCGGAAAGGAGATCGTGGTGGCTGAGAGCGAAGTGGTGAAAACTACCTGTGGCTTTTGCTCTGGTTGCTGTGGAATGTTGGTCACCCTAGAGGATGGCCGGCCAGTGGAGGTGAGAGGTGATCCAGAGAGCCCCCTGAATCGAGGTGGCCTGTGCCCCATCGGCCAGGCTTCCCTGGAATGCCTCTACCACCCCGACCGACTCAAGTACCCGCTGAAGAGGGCGGGGAAGAGGGGAGAGGGCCGCTGGCAGCAGATCTCCTGGGATGAGGCCCTTAGCCTGGCAGCTGAGGGACTTAGCCAGGTAAAGGAGCAGCAGGGTCCAGAAGCTGTGGTGATGGTGCATGGCTCGGCCAAGGGGTTAATAGACACCATCCTCGTCCGCCTGGCCAATGCCTTCGGCACGCCAAACGTGGTCTGTGCAGACCACGTCTGTCACATGCCAAGGATGCTGGCCGCCGAGTTCACCTTTGGTTTTATGCCCGGCGCTGAATATGAGCACCCGCCAGCCTGCATCATCTGCTGGGGAGCTAACAAGGCACAGACCCGCTTTTACATCCACCGGAACTTGACCCAGGCAGTTGAAAGAGGTGCCAGACTCATCGCCGTCGATCCACTGGAGACTGAGGTCGTCAGGCTAGCTGACCTCTAGCTTCGGGTCAGGCCAGGCTCAGACCTAGCCCTGGGGATGATCAGGGTAATTATAAAGGAAGAGCTTTACGATAAGGATTTTGTGAGTAAATGGACCGTGGGATTTGAGAAGCTTGAGCAGCACATCCGGAATTACTCTCCCGATCAGATAGCCAAGCTGACCTGGGTTCCAAAGGAACTCCTCGTTCGTGCGGCCAGGCTCTACGCCACCAGCAAGCCCGCTCATATAGAGTGGGGCAACGCGCTGGATCACCAGCCTGATAGCTTTCAGATTGGTCGGGCACTTGCCATCCTGATGGCCCTAACGGGCAACATCGGCGTGTCCGGCGGTGAGACCGAGATGCTCGGCTCTGGCTTCCGCGACGCCGACCCGGATAAGGAATCTTCCCAGATCGGCCTGCGGGCACCGTGGCTCAGGTTCAGCGGAAGGTGGCTCAGGTCGGTGAATGTCGCTCCGACTACGAGATAGTCATTGAGCTGGCCAAGAAGCTGGGATTGGGGGAGTATTTCTGGAATAGCACGGAGGGCTTCTGGGACGCTGCCCTGGAGCCCGTGGGATTTACCTTCGAGGAATTCAAGAGGAGGGACTACTTCACCGGCCAAGAAGGGCCAGGGAGTACTGCACATACGAGCGAGAGGGATTTAAAACGCCCTCAGGCAAGGTGGAACTCTATTCCAGCCAGCTCGAGCAATGGGGCTTTGACCCCTTACCTACTTATCAGGAGCCCCTTGAACTGTCCGAAGAATACCCCTGCTCTGTACCACCAGGAAGCTAGCCATGTACCGGCACTCCGGAGGCCGACAGATACCCAGCCTGAGGCGTTCCCACCCCGACCCTGTGGTTCTCCTCCATCCCCATACCGCCAGCCGGCTGGGAATAAGCGAAGGAGATTGGGTATTCATAGAGACCCGACAGGGGAGGATAAAGCAAAAGGCCAGCCTCTTAAGAGGCCTTGACCCTCGGGTGGTGGTAGTTGATCATGCTTGGTGGTTCCCCGAGAGAGGGGAGGAACTCTTCGGCTTCGTCGACTCAAGCTACAACGTGTTGACCAGTGATGAGCCGCCCTTTAGCCGTGAGATAGGCTCGTTTGTCATAAGAGGTCTGGCCTGCAGGATATCTCGACAGCCTTAATCTCCCGTGGCGAGGCCCGCCAACGCCTGACGTACATTCCGAATCAGGATCTCATCCTCTCCGGGAAGCACGCTGCGAGGATCAAGCACCAGTGAGTTCTTCCCTACCCGGCCGATGATTGGTGGCTGGCTCTGTCTCAGCCTTCGAGCCAGATCTTGGACCCTGCCTCTTATCCTGAGGACCACGAGATAAGTGGGAAGGCCACTTCCGGGCAGGCTGCCGCCCCCAACCATGGACTCGCCAGGGACTACGCTGGCCTGTTCTCCAAGCGCCTGAGCCCACATCCTGGCTCGTCTTTCCACCTCCTCCAGGGAGGCAGCGAGCAGGCGGAGCACGGGGATCCTCTCCAGGGCCTCCCCCCTGAGATAGTGAAGCAGAGTGGCAGCCAAGCCAGCGAGCCTTACCTTGTCAATTCGGGCAGCCCGGGCCAGCGGATGCCTCCTCAGCCTTTCGATCAACTCCTTTCGGCCCACGATGAGGCCTGCCTGAGGCCCCCCCAGGAGCTTGTCCCCCGAGGAGAAGACTAGTGCAGCACCGGCTGCTACGCTCTCTTGCAGCATGGGCTCGCGATCGAGTCCGAAGCGGGTAGTGTCAACCAGACAGCCACTGCCCAAGTCATCCAGCACCGGCAGATTGTACCGCTGGCCCAGCCCCACCAACTCCTCCAGCGACACGCTATGGGTGAAGCCGGTGATGCGGAAGTTACTGGCATGTACTCGAAGCAGGATCGCTGTTCTGGGGGTAATCGCCTGCTCATAATCCGAAAGGTAAGTGCAGTTCGTGGTGCCCACCTCCACCAGCTTGGCCCCGCTCTGCCGCATCACCTCGGGGATGCGAAAGCCACCCCCAATCTCCACTGCTTGTCCCCGGGAGACGATGACCTCTTTTCTCCTGGCCAGGGCAGAAAGGGCGAGCAGCACCCCTGAGGCATTGTTGTTCACCACCAGAGCTGCCTCTGCACCAGTGAGCTGGCAAAGGAGTTGCTCCACATGAACTTGACGAGTACCCCTCCTCCCACTTTCCAGGTCGAACTCCAGATTACAGTATTTGTGCGAAGCCAACTCCATGGCCCTTGTAGCCTCAGCACTCAGCGGAGCTCTACCCAAGTTGGTGTGCAAGATCACCCCGGTGGCATTGATCACTGGCTGAAGGCTAGGATTCCCCAATTCCCGAGCCTGAGCCACAATCGAACTCACTATCTCCTCGAGAGAAGGAACTGAGCCTCCCTGGCTTATCTCCCAGCGTACAGCACCTAGCCTCTGCCGTATGAGGTCTGCCACTACCTCGCGGGGAAGAACCCCACAGAGCTCTCCTATGCGGACATCGAGGAGCACACGGTCCACACTGGGAAGCTGACGAAACTTCTCCTCTAGGTTCATCCTCTCAGAACCCTCTCATTGCCAACTCGACGGGTTATACGCTGTTCATCGAGATATTCCATCAGGGCCACTGCATACTTGCGGCTAGTTCGGAATAGGTCGCGGACCTCGGCCACCGTGATCTTACCATGCTTCTTGAGGTACTCGACGACCAGACCTAGCATCTCTTCATACGCGCCAGTGGAGAAAATCACCTCCTCACTCACCTTGACTACCTTCCCCTCCTCCAGAAGCAGACTGAGTAACTCCGGGTTCAAGGAGAGGTTGGTAGGCGGAGAATAAGGGCTTTTAGCCAGCGCCTCGAGGTAGGCCCTCACCTCAGCTTGTTGCTCTGGGGAGAGTCTAACCTGATGTGAAGGTAGTCTCACTCCAGCCTTCTCCTCCACCACAACCCCCTCTTCAACAAGCTTCTGAAGCAGATCATCAAGGTGCTGAGGCAGCATCTTGAGCCGGCTCTTGAACTCTTCCTTAGGCATGCCCCGGCGAAGTGGAAACTGAGAATGGTAGTTTTCCAGCAGCCTCTGCACCTGCTCAACCAGGTTCTTCCAATAGGTCTGGGGAAGAAGAAGCTGCCGCTCACCTTCAGGTCCTGCTGCAACTGCCTGTCCGCCCTGAATCAGGCTTTTGAGTGCCTTCCTCACCTCGGCCTCAGAAAGGTGGCACTCCAAGGCCGCCTTCCCCAGCTCACAGGGTCCGCTGGCCTCCAGCGTGGCGAGTAGCACATCCTCTGGCGTACCCTTTCCCCTCACCTCTAGGCTCCTTATCACCGCCGGCTGAAAGCGATGGTGTCTTCTTGGATGAGTATCCACAACTTCACCTCCGCCAAGGGTCCCCAGGGCAGAGCGAATGATAAAGAGATCCCCCTTGACAACAGCCACCGGGCGGGCGAGCTTGACCTGGGCCCAGCCACTTTCCCCTGCCTCAAGCTTCTCCTTATCCAAGAGGCGAACCCTTCCGGCAGTCTCACTGGCCCCGGTGTGGAAGGTAACGGACATATTATGGGTAATGGGGTGGGGAAGCTCCCGAACAGCACGAAGCCTCACATCAAGGAACTGTGTCGGCTTAAGCCATCCGGGCGTGGTGATGACCATCCCTCGCTCGAGATCCTCGGCAGGGATGCCAGCCAGATTTGCCGCCACACGACTGCCCGGCAGAGCTGTGTCAATTCTCCGCTTGTGAGTTTCCAGACCTCGAATGTGCGTCCTCAGGCCAACTGGGAGGATCTCCACCTCCTGTCCCACCCTTAGCTTTCCGTCGATCAGGGTGCCGGTTACCACCGTGCCAAAACCCTTTATGACAAAGGCCCGATCAATGGGAAGCCGCGGTCGACCGATATCGCTCCGCTGAGGGGTAAAGTCAAGCTGGCGGTCAATGGCCGTAATTAACTCCGAGAGGCCCTCACCGGTCTTGGCCGAGACCACCAGGATCGGTGCCCCATCCAGGACGGTTCCCTTCGCTACCTCCTCAGCTTCCAGGATCACCAGCTCTAGCTCCCCCTCACTCACCAAGTCTTTCTTGGTGACAACCATTAGACCATTTTTCACGTTGAGCAGATCGAGAATGGCCAGGTGCTCCTTGGTCTGGGGCATGACCCCTTCATCAGCAGCGATGACCAGCAGGGCCAGGTCAATCCCCCCCACCCCAGCCAGCATGTTCTTGATAAACCTCTCGTGCCCGGGCACATCAACAATGCTGACCTCCCTCCCGCTGGGAAGCTTAAGCCAGGCAAAGCCCAGGTCAATGGTCATCTCCCGCCTCTTCTCCTCCGGCAGGCGGTCTGGGTCTATCCCAGTCAGGGCTCGAACTAAGACCGACTTGCCGTGATCCACGTGACCAGCGGTTCCCAGGACGTACATGTCGCTACACTATCCTTATCCTTCCTTCAGGTTTCTCCGTCACCTCACCGATGATGGCTGCCCCTTCCACCTCTGCCAAGTGAAGTCTATGGAGAAACTCCTCCGCTTGCCCTGGGGGAAGGGAGAAAAGAAGTCCCCCCGAGGTCTGAGGATCGAAGAAAATGTCTATCAGCCAGCTTGGAACTTCCGATGCTATATCCAGCATCGGCTCCCGAAATTCACGGTTACGGTGAAGTCCCCCAGGGACTAAGCCCATCTCAACAAATTCCCTCACTTCTGGGAAGAAGGGGACAGAGGAGGAGTAAAGGAGCATCCCCACCTTGCTTCCCTCCGCCATTTCACAGAGGTGGCCTAGCAGGCCAAAGCCAGTCACATCAGTGCAGGCATGGACTTCTGCCTCAGCCATGACCTCCGCCGCTTCCTTGTTTAAGGTGGTCATAACCTCTATTGATTTGGCCTCCAGTTCCCTGCTGGCCATTCCCCCCTTCACCGCCGTATTGATGAGCCCGGTGCCCAATGGCTTGGTCAGTATAAGCCGATCGCCTGCTTTTGCCCCCTTTTTGGTCCAGATCTTTTTCGGATGGATGACGCCGGTTACTGAAAGGCCATATTTTATCTCCTCATCCTCCACGCTGTGCCCTCCCACAAGCAAAACCCCAGCCTCTTGCATCTTTGCCATCCCCCCGAGGAGTATTTGCTGGAGTATGGAGATGTCAAACTTGTTTATCGGGAAGCAAATTATGTTCATCGCCAAAAGTGGCCTCCCGCCCATGGCGTAAACATCGCTCAGGGCGTTGGCCACCGCCACCTGACCGAAGGTAAAGGGATCGTCAACAATGGGAGTGAAGAAATCCACCGTCTGGATGAGGGCCAGATCATTCTTCAGTCGGTACACTCCAGCATCATCTGCCACCCCCGTCAGGAGGTTCGGGTGGGTCAGGCACGGCAAGACTGAAAGAGCCCGGGCCAGGTCCCCTGGTCCAATCTTACAGGCTCAACCCGCACCATGCGTGGTCTGAGTTAGACGCAACCTCTCCTTATCCATCTCCTCTCCTCTAAAGCTGCGCCTTCCTACACCTTGGATTTAAGAGCCCACTCACCTTTCCTACCTTCACTTACAGTTCTCGCTCGCAAAACAAAGAAGGCCAGGGATCCTCGAATCCCCAGCCTTCTTCAGGAATGTCAAAAGCTGTATTCTCAGGAAGTTCCAGCGCATAGGCTCCGGAGCCAACTACTCCAGCCCTTAGACAGCCCAACAGACCTAACCACCTGGTAATAAGCCTGCGCATGAGCTCCCAAATGACCTGCGGCGAGACACGCCCGCCTGGCAGGCAGACTTCAGTTCTTTCGCCTCAGCAGCATCATCTCGCCTCCGCTTCCCATCACCTCAACCAACACTTTAAGGGAAAATAAATGCCTCTGTCAAGGCGGGAGTGGGGGGAGTCGAACCTCCATGGACATCCCCGTGATG
>CAZYDA010000016.1:0-12540 GCA_964645275.1 uncultured Dehalococcoidia bacterium
CCTGAATTTGAGAACAGGATGTTCGCTTATCCTCATTGTTCCTTCTTTCACCGGTCCATCCCCTTCCTGGTTGGGAAAAGGCGGAACCTTTCGGGGAATGGATCCCCTTCCGAAAGCACAGGGCGATAACCTACCCCGGTGAGGACGTTCTCAATGAAATCTAAGTCCACCTCTCCAATAGCCACGAGCTTGTTCGACCCTACAACCGGCTTAAGGTCACCATATAAGCTGCTCGCCACTCCGTCCCTACCTCCCAGGGATGGAGGGCCCCCTCTTAGGCGGTGATACTCAGGCCATCTACGGGAAGAGGAAGGGTCCATTCTCGTGGTCGCCGCCCCCCAGACACCAACTTCGGCTGCATGTTTCAAGACCTCAAGCTGTTGTTGGTCCGAGAAGTGGCCCAGATGGGCATGGACATCGGCCAACATCTCGAGTTTCCTCATGGTAACTTCTGGAACTGCAGGCAGCGGACGAAGTGGCCCTCTTCTACTTCCTTTAACGTCGGATCCAGCTGGGAGCAGGCCTCCACCTTCTCCGGGCAGCGCAGGTGGAAGCTGCAACCTGGTGGCACGTTTACCGGGCTGGGGATCTCCCCTGTGGACACCACCTTCTTGGGCTTCAAGGCCCGCTCCTCCGGGGAAACCACGGGGATGGAGGAAAGCAGCATCTTGGTATAGGGGTGCAAGGGACTGCGGAAGAACTTCAGGGTGGGGGCGATTTCTGCCAGCTTCCCCAGGTACATGATCGCCACCCGGCTGGCCACGTTCCTCATGAGCGAAAGGTCGTGGGTGATGAAAAGGTAGGTGAGCCCTAGTTGGGACTGGAGCCGCAGAAGGAGGCTGATAATCTTGGCCTGCACGGAGACGTCCAGTGCCGAAGTCGGCTCGTCGAGGACTACGAAGGAAGGGGAAGTGGCCAGGGCGCGCGCAATTGCCACCATTTGCTTCTCGCCTCCCCCCAGTGTCTGTGGAGTCTTATACAGGTAATCATCGGGGGGCAGTTCCACCATTTCCAATAGTTCGCGCACCTTGGAGAGTCGGTCCCTGCGGTCCACGATCCGATGCACCTTGAGGGGCACGCTCAGGATCTGCGCCACGTTGCGCTTGGGGTTGAGGGAAGAGCCTGGGTCCTGGAACACTATGCGGATCTCCCGCCGCAAGGAAAGCGGGCGCCTTTCAAACCCACGGCTTATGTCCTGCCCCTTGAACCGTAGCTCCCCACTGGTGGGGGGATAAAGGCCGATGATGCAGTGGGCGGTGGTGGTCTTTCCGGAACCAGACTCCCCCACCAGGCCCAGCGTCTCACCAGCCTGCACCGTGAAGCTCACCCCGTCCACCGCCTTAACCGTCCCCTGCTTGGTGGGGAAGTACCTCTTCAGGTCGACGACCTCTAGGATGACGTCTTTCATGTGACATCACCCCGGTAAAGGTGACAGGCCACCCTTCCCCTGGTTTCCAGTTCGACAAAGGACGGTTTCTCTCGGGCGCAGAGCGGCATCACGTGCTCACACCTTGGGTGGAAACGGCACCCGGAGGGGGGATTCAGGTAGTTGGGGATCCTGCCAGGGATGCCTTGGCTTATCCCCTCTCCCGTAAGCTTGGGGATGCTTTTTAGGAGTCCCTGTGTATAAGGGTGCTTGGGCCTGGAAAAAAGCTCCTCGGTCCTTCCTTCCTCCACAATGGTGCCGGCGTACATGATGTACACCCGCTCGGTGAGGTCCACCACCACTCCAAGCGAGTGGCTGATAAGCAAGACGGACATCTGCCTTTCCTCCACCAGCTCATCTAGCTTCCTCAGGATCTGGTCTTGGATGGTGACGTCGAGGTTGGTGGTAGGTTCGTCTGCCAAAAGTAATTCCACCGGGCGCACCAGGGCCTCGGCGATGCAGACCCGCTGACGCATACCCCCCGAGAGCTGGATGGGGTAGCAGGTCATAATCCTTTCTGGATCAGGCATGCCGGTCTGGGCCAGGGTCTCCACGCACCTTCGGAATACCTCCTTTTTTGAGAGCCTCTTCCCCGTGCTCGTCGCCCAGTCCCGCACGATGTCGGCAAGTTGGGTGCCCACGGTGAACACTGGGTTCAAGGCCTGCAAGGGGTCTTGGAAGATGGCGGCCACCGAGCTCCTGTAGAGTTGGTGTACCGCCCGCCGGCTCATATTCAGGACATCCTTCCCGCGGAAGAGGACCTCGCCCCCAAAGATCACCGCCGGAGGTTGAGGGAGCACCCGCAGGATGGACTTTACCGTGGTGGTCTTGCCACAGCCGGTTTCCCCCACCAGGCCCACCCTCTCTCCCTGCCCGATCCGGAGGGAGATCCCGTCCAGGACTCTAAGCATGCCCTCGAACACGCGAAAGCCCACGGACAACGCCTTCACCTGAACCAGCGACTCCATATCCCTTTCCATCACACTTCTTCCTCGGCGAACGCGTCCCGCAGGCCATCCCCCACCAGGTTGAAAGCCAGGATCACCCCGACTATGGCCAGCGCCGGGAAGATGGTGCTCCACCACTCAGCGGGCAGCCGCTTGGCTCCCTCGGCTACCATGGTCCCCAGGCCCGGAGTGGGAGGCTGAGCCCCCAGGCCCACGAAGCTCAGGGTGGCACCCATGAGGATGGCAAATCCCATATCCAGGGTGAGCTTGGTGAGGAGTGGTCCCAGACAGTTAGGAAGTATCTCCCGCAATAGGATGTGGGTCTTGCTGGCCCCGGTTAGCTCAAGCTCCCGCACGAAGTACTGCTCCCGGAGGGAAACTGTCATGCCGTAGATCAATCGGGAGTACCAGGGCCACCAGGAAATGGAGATGGCCAGCATCGCGTTGAACAGGTTTGGCGTAAGCATCGCCGCTACAGCCATGGCTAAAACGAGGGGCGGCACCGAAAGGAAAATGTCCGTGACCCTCATTAGGACGGTTTCGATCCAGGTGCCGCTTTTGTAGCCGGCGATGAGCCCTACGAGGACCCCAACTGGCACGGAGATGGCAAGAACTACTATCCCTAAAAGCAAGGAGAACCGGTAGCCGAAGATCACCCTGGTGAATACGTCCCTCCCCACCCGGTCGGTGCCAAACCAGTGGGCCTTGCTGGGGGGAAGGCCGGCCTCCCGGAAGTTGGTGTAGGGCCCGGCGTGCTCAGGATAAGGCGTGATGTAAGGGGCCAGGCCGGCGGCCAGGCCTATCAAAAGTAGCACCACCAACCCTACTACATGCAGGGGGTTGCGGGAATACCTGTACCACCCCCGGGAAAGCCCCTTCCAGCGGACCTGCCACACGGCGAGTGTTGCTTCTGCCCGGCTGTTCATGCTATCCGCCCCTTCTCCGGATCCTCACCGTGGGGTCGAGGAAAGCGATGGTTACGTCCACCAGAAGGTTCACCAGCGCCACGGTAAGCCCAATCACAAGCACTACCGCTACGATGGCGTTAAGGTCCTTGCTCAGCATCGCATTCACGGCATAGCGCGAGAAGCCAGGCCACATGAAAACCACCTCCACGAGAAACGCGTTGGACAGGAGGAAGGCGAAGTCCATGCCCATCACGGTGACCGTGGGGACGATGGAGGGCTTAAGCAGGTATTTGAAGATCACCTTGGCGGGCCGGATGCCGTGCACCTGGTGGGCCAGGATGTAATCCTTCTGTTGAACGTCGATCAGGGACGACCTGGTTATACGTCCCTCCTGGGCAATATGGGCGATGGCCAGGCTGAAGGCGGGCAGCAACAGGTGTTTGATCGCTACCAGCGTTACGTCCAGTCGGCCGGCGATCAAACTATCAAGCACTAAGAAGCCGGTTATCCTTGTAGGCTCCATCATGGTGAGGGGAAGTCGGCCTACCCCAGGGGCGAGGCCGAGCAATTGACTAAAGACGAACAGGAGGAAGATAGCTATGACAAAGGGAGGGGTAGCAACACCAACATAAGAAACTACCCGAAACATACCATCAAACCAGGAATTCCGAAAATACCCTGATAAAACCCCCATCGTTTGCCCTACCACTAGCGAGATAAGAGTCGCAAACAGCATCAGTTCCACGGTCGCCGGCAAGAATTGCATGAGGTCTTCCGTGACCGGGCGCTGGGTGTACAAGGATCTTCCCAGGTCGCCGTGCAACACCGAAACTAACCAATAATAATATTGTACGAAGAATGGCTTATCCAGGTGCATCTCGGCCCGGAGACGCTCCACTTGCTCTTCGGTGGCCAGGTTCCCCAGCGCGGCACGGGCCGGATCCCCGGGTACTACCCGTGCAATGAAGAAGATCAAGAGGGAAAGCCCTAACAGCACCAGGATAGACTGCAAGAGCCGTTTTACGATATAGACTACCACGGCTATCCCTCCTAGCCGAAAATTACAAGGGGAGGAGGGAGCTGGCTCCCCCCTCCCCCAACGCCTAGCCCCGAGGCTCTTCCTTAAGCTTCAGGTTTATCCGCCAGTTGTACAGGGACTCCGAGGGCCCTACCATGGGAATCTTCTCTTTGGGCCCAGCGATATACGCCTGGCAGGCAAACGGGGTCGGCTTGTAGTAAGGGAAGAGTGCCAGGGCGTGCTCGGCGATCATGGGCTGGAGCGTTTTGTAGATCTCAAGTCGCTTCTGGAAGTCTACCGTGGCCCTGGTCTCCGCCAAGAGCCTCAGGATCTCGGGGTCGTCGAAATACCAGTGGGCGCTGAAGATCCAACCAAGCCCTTGTGGGTGGTACATGTCAAACGTGTAGTAATCAAGGGGTGGGGCCACCTGGGGGGCAAACAGGAATATGGTCATGTTAGGCGTGGTCTCCGGGGAGGTGCACTCAGCGGAGAATTGGGGCCACGGCGGACCTACCACCTCTACCTTGATCCCTAGCTTGGCCAGATCCGCCTGGAGCTGCAGCCCTACCTCCTCCTCGAACGCCAGCCCACCACAGTAGTGGAAGGCCACTTTTACCTGGTCTAGCTTGTCCGCGTACTTGGAAAGGGCCAGCTCCTGGCGTGCCCGGTCCAGGTCTTGCCGCCTGGGCTGCGGCTCGATGGGCACGTACCCAGGCATGTCCGGGGATACGATCCCCGTCTCCGTGTATCCAAACGGCTCATAGGGAGCAAGCAGGGCCTCGTAGTCGAAGGCGTAAAGGATGGCCTTCCTGAAGTGCTCATCGTCGGTAGGAGGTGCTTGGGTGTTCATCCACACTGTCACGTTCTGCCCCCAAACGTACTCGATCCTCAGCCCCTCAGTCCTCTGGATCTCCTCCATCTGAGGCAGCGTCCAGCCGCCGTTCCACTCAAGGTCCAGATCTCCCCTCTTGAGCAGGGTCATGAGGGTGGTGTAGTCGGTTTCCATGATGAAAATGACCCGCTCGATGGGGACCTCATCCGGCCCCCAAAACGGATCATCCCATCCCAGGAAATAGTCCTCGAAGCGGACCGCCTCCATGCGCTGCCCTGGGGTGTGGCTCACCATCATGTAAGGGCCAGTGCCCGCATCGTGGGTGGAAAGCCACTCCTCCCCGTAGTCCCCCATCTCCCCGTAGTTCCCCGAGCCGATGTGGGCCAGGACTTGCTCCTTGTTCACCGGGAAGAACAGGGCTAAAAGCTCGGGGAACAGTGCGTTGGGCTTATCCAGGAAGAAGTCCACGGTGTACTCGTCTACCACCTCGGCGGTCACCTTACCCAACGGGCCTGAGTTCCCCTTGCCCATGGTGATAAACCGGGTCATGGAGAAGGCCACATCCTCGGCAGTGAGCTCTGACCCATCGTGGAACTTGACCCCTTGCCTCAGGTAGAACCGCCAGTGCGCCAGGTCCCCGTCCACCGCCTCCCAGTCGATAGCAAGGTGCGGCCTGACCGATCCCTCGGGTGTAGGGTAAACCAGGGGGTCATAGAGGTTGTAAAGCACCTCTGTATCATACCAGTCTGAGCCCACTGCCGGATCAGCCCAGATGACCGGATAAGCGTTTACCACCACCACGTTTTCCGCCGCAAACAGGCCTACTCCATAAAGGAGCAACGTAAATACCACCAAACCTAATGCCCTCTTCATCGGCTACACCTCCCTAACCTAAATGTTTTCTGCACTTTATCCTAAGTAATCCTCTCAGCTCTCACCCCCTTCTAGCTCACGCGCCGCAAGGTGCGGGGGCACCTGTTTAAGCTTTCGCTACCTTCCTTGGTGACCACCACGACATCCTCTACCCGGAACCCGAACTCCCCCCGGAAATAGATCCCCGGCTCCACGGAGAAGGTCATCCCCTCCTCCAAGGGGAGGGTGTTCCCTTCCACAATGTAGGGCTCCTCGTGCACGTTCAGCCCGATCCCGTGTCCAGTGCGGTGGATGAAATGGCCGGCGTAGCCGGCCAGGGCAATAGCCCCCCGGGCCGCCCGATCCACTTCCCGGGCGGCGATCCCGGGACGGATGGCCTCTACAGCCCTTCTTTGGGCTGTGAGGACAATTTCGTAAAGCCTCCTCACCCGGTCCGGGGGTTCACCGCAGACCACGGTGCGGGTGATGTCCGAACAGTATCCGTCCACCCGGCAGCCGAAGTCCAGGATCACCACATCGCCGGGCTCTATCCTGCGTTTTCCAGCCCGGTGGTGGGGCAGGGCGCTGTTGGGCCCTGAGGCGACCAGGATCTCGAAGGCTACCCCTTCCGCCCCAGCCTTCAGCATCTCCTCCTCCAGGGCCCTTGCCACCTCGAGCTCGGACAGCCCGGAAAAAGGCCGGGTCGAAACGGCCTGGAATGCCCGGTCGGCAATGTCTGCGGCCCGACGCATCGCGGCGAGCTCCTCGGGGAATTTTCTCATACGCAGCCGGGACAAAAGGGGTGACGCAGGGCCAAAGGCCGCTCCAGGAAGGAATTCTTCTAGGAGCAGGAGGTGCTTGGCAGGCATGACATCGTCCACCAGCACCCTTCCCCCTGGAAAGGCGCACAAGATATCCCTCAGGGCCGCCTGCTGGCCCTGGGAGTCGGGCCACACGTGGGTGGGGGGAAACGCCGCCAGCTCCTCCACCTGGGCCGCATAGAGCTCGGGGACCAGGAACCTCGGCTCCCCTTCCGGCAGCACGAAGAAAAGAAGGGCCCGCTCACCGGCCTCATCCGTGAACCCGGTGAGATACCGCATGTTCGCTCCTGGGGAGATGACCAAAAGCCCGATTCCCTCTGCTTTAAGCAGCCTCTGAACCCTGATAAGCCTCTCCTCAAATGGGCTCACGCCCCCTCCTTCAGCCGTACCCACACTCGCTCTGTCCCCCGCTGCCAGACCCGCAAGCCCACTTCTTCAATGGCCTTCCATTGATCCTGGGGGACCCGGGCAAACACGTTCACCGGTAAGAACCCCCGATGATCCCGCACGAGTTCAGCCCCGTAATAGATGGAAATGGCCTCCGCTGGGTTGTCTTTCTCCCACTCCCGCCAGTAGATCACGTCCCCGGTGTTGGTCTGGACGGTTTGGTTCTCGCGTGGGATCTCGGCTCCGCTTCGTATCGGAAGGTAGATCTCCCGACCGCACCACCGTGTGTGGTAAAGGGTTGCCTCTATGGGGAGGAGCTCCGAGACACGGGCTACCGTGACAGGCGCCAGCTCCGGGAGGAGCTCAGCTTCAAGCTTCCCGCCCCGCTCGAAGGAGAAAACGATCCTCATCCTAGGCCTCATACCCCTGGGACATTTTTAAGTTCTTACCATGTTTCCCAAATAATCTGTGCTACCTTCCTATTTACTGCAAATGTTTCTTACTTTTTTCTCTCATTTGCTCTCTGAGCTTTTTGGTGACTTCTGGATCGACGGAGAAATCCTTATGATTTATAACTACTCCATAGATTTTCCTTGCCGTCTCCAAATCTATCAAACCATTCTTGTAATCTTCAAGGACCAATTGGATATCACGCGCCAATGGATCCCCCCAACCTGCACCGCCCCCGCTTCTGATACTAACGATGTCTCCCCTTTTTATCATGAAGTTAGATGCTCTTCCGCCATCCCAAATCTCTTTCCCATCCCTTATCACAACTATGTGGTTACATGAACCTTTTTTACCCCCATCAACACCCCATGGTGCATACCTGATTCTGTTAATTGAGCAAACCAAGTTAGCCTCATCTGCAAGGATTCTGTAATCCTTCCTCATTCCGAAGCCGCCTCTAAATCTCCCATGTCCTATTCCATCTTCGAAATTGAACCTCATGCATTCAACCCTGATTGGGTACTCCCTCTCAAGGACTTCCACGGGATGGCAGTAGGTCTCACCATCTGCAGCTGAGACAAGGCAGGATTCACCATCTTTGTCAATTCCAGCACCCCATCCCCCTGGATTAGGTTCGCATAAGATCTTGTATTTCCCGTCTCGCGGATCAACCATGCTAAGCGTTTCACTTACTACTGAGAGGAAGTGACCGGCTGTAAGTTTTTCGGGCATATGCGGAGCTAAAGCCTTCCATATTAGGTCCACTGCATAAAACATGGTCTCCCAATAGCAACTTACCGGAGCGGGAGGAAGAGCGTTAAACAGTGTGCCCTCTGGACAAATAACCTCTATAGGCTCTAGATAACCCTGATTGAGAGGCACGTGTGGATCTGTTACCGCAGTAAAGGCTGTTGCAACGGCAGTGTATAGTCCAGCAAAAGTCGTGTTGATTGGAGCTCTTACTTGTGGTGGATTATCAGTGAAATCCACTATAAATTTGTCGTCTGTAATTTTGACTTTCACCGTTATTCTAAGGTCTTCCTCCATTCCTTCATATTTTTCTATTCTTTCTTCAGCGAAGAATTCCCCTTTTATCAATTCTTTCAATCGGTTTTGAGCCATTATCCTTCCATCGTTTATTCTGTCCTCCATAGCCTCGCGAACAAGCTCCACTCCATATTTGTCGCAAAGGGCGTTTATCCTCCCATAACCATATCTTAATGCCGAAGCGAGAGCTTCCAAATCTCCATATACAAAGTCGGGAATCCTGGTATTATGCAATATCATCCTTACGACTTCTTTATTTAGTTTTCCCTCCCTGTAGAAGTGAGATGTGGGTATGATCAACCCCTCTTGGTATATCTCAGTGGCATTGGGACCCCAGCTCCCCGGGTTCATTCCTCCAACATCATTAACATGGCCCCGAATGGTCCCTATTGCTATGAGTTCGTCTTTGTAAAATATGGGCATGGCTAGAGCAACGTCGTTCAGATGGGTACTAATTCTATAAGGATCATTTATTACGAAAATATCGCCCGGGCTGAGGCCTAAGTCGTGTTTTTCTATATCTTCCATTACCGCCTTAGCAACGAGAGGCATGACTCCAAGAAACACTGGTAGACCCGTTCCAATTGATATTAGATCGCCCTTGTAATTTGTAAGTGCAGGGGAAAAATCGTATGTCTCGTATATGATACTGCTCTTTGCGGTCTTTACCGTCGCCCAGAACATTTCCCTAGCTATATTGTCCAAGGAATTTTTAATGATTCTGATGGATATAACATCCTTACTCATTTCCATCATCTCCTTGTCATTATTATATTCCCATATTCATCCGGGCTTGCCTTAAAGCTTTCTGTAACAATTATTGTCGAGGTATCGCCTTCTATTACACATGGCCCCTCGATTGCGACGTTGGTTGGAAGCTTTTCTTTTTTATATATCGGTATTAAAACCTCATGTACACCGTTATACAACTTTCTTTTTCCTATCTGAGCAGCTTTAAGCGAACCATAGTTAATTTGCTTCTTAATCGTTGGGCGCTCAATCCTGTGCAAACCAACTACATGGAAGTTGACTATCTCTAGCTTGCTGCCAGGCAAACTAAAACCAAACTCTCTGGAATGCGCCTCATGGAAGTTCTTCTTTACCTCCTTAAGCGCGTCTACCCCAAGTTCTCCAGGCGGCCATGGAATCTTTATTGTGTGTGCCTGACCCTCATATTTCACGTCCACATACCTCTGGATCTCAACAGTATTTGCC
The DNA here is from genome assembly GCA_964645275.1 of uncultured Dehalococcoidia bacterium. GTDB lineage: Bacteria > Chloroflexota > Dehalococcoidia > SZUA-161 > SpSt-899 > CAZYDA01. Next base: position 9,904 of record CAZYDA010000016.1, read on the forward strand.
TTGATATTCTCACTTTCAAAGGCGGCCTTAATTTTGCTCTCAAGGTCTTTGAAGATAGAATTTGCCAATTCCAGAAACTCCGCACTCTCTTCAATCGGAGTAATGGTGGTCTGTACTAATTCATGCCTGATATCCAAACCGATCATACTCCACGCATTGAAGACGCCGCTTGGAATCGCAGGGACTATTATTTTGGGTATTGCAAGGTCCTCAGCGATAAATGGAGCCATCATTGGTCCTGCCCCACCATGAGCGATAAGTGTAAATTCCCTTGGATCGAAGCCCCTTCTGATTGAAATGAGCCTTATAAGGTTTGACGAATTATCGTTCGCAACCCTAATGGCACCCAATGCGGCTTCCTTAACGCTCATATTCATTTTCCTTGCGATATCTTCAAATGCTTTTTCGGCGAGATCCTTATGTATCTTGAGCCTGCCTCCAAGCAAGTAATCCGGGTTCAAGTAACCTACAATGACATACGCATCTGTTAATGTTGGCTTATCCCCCCCCATACCGTAACAAACTGGCCCCGGTCTCGAACCAACCGCCTTTGGTCCAACTTGAAGGTTTCCGGCTTCATCGACCCATACCATACTCGTCCCGCCAGTACCGATTTCGGTAATGGCCATGGCGGGTACTTTTGTTGGATAACCTGCATTTTGCTCATCCTGTTCAATCCAATATTCCGTACTTACCTGGGGCGTCAGGTCTTTAGCAAGGCCGGCTTTTGTTGTTGTGCTACCACCGTCAATTACGATGACGTTGTTTTCGTTTAAGAGACGCGCCAAGAATATCCCTCCTACGATTCCAGCTATCGGACCACCCTCTACTGTAGTGATTGGATACTTTTTTGCATAGTCTGAAGTAGCCATTCCTCCGGCAGCAAGGGTTAAGTAAAAAACGCCTTTGAATCCCCCTTTCTTGAACGCTTCTTCAAGCTTTTCTATATATTTCACGAATATTGGTTGGACATACGCGTTTAGAACGGCAGTGTTGAAACGCTCATATTCTCTCCATTCGCGGCTTAAGTCGCTCGAAACCGTAATAAATCGTTTTTCAACGCTGTTTTCTTTAAGAACTTGTTCCACCAATTTTCTTGCCTCTATTTCATGAGAGGCATTTTGGTAGCTGTTTATGAATCCAATTGCGAAGGATTCAGCACCTTTCTTAAGGAGCGATTTGGTAACTCTCTTGACCTCTCCTTCACTTAAGGGTTTGTATATGCTTCCGTCAGCGTCTATACGCTCGTTTATCCACTCAATCATATACCTAGGGACAAATGGAGTGGGTTTCTTGTATTTGAAGTTAAATATATCCCTCCTATTAGCTCTCTGTATGTCCAAAATGTCATATCCAGCCGTGGTTATAAACCCAACATTCGCTCCGTTTCGCGTAATAATTGAGTTTATGACTACAGTCTGGCCGTGGATTACTTGACTTGCACCCTTAAGATGGACGCCGTGCCGCTTTTCCAGTTCCTCAAATCCTTGAAGGACCCCTTCCTCAAAATTCGGTGGTGTTGACTCAACTTTTACCCATGCCACCTCACCAGTCTCTGGGTTTAATGCGTACAAATCAGTAAAAGCCCCTCCAATATCGACCCCAATCCTCCAAACCATTCACGCACCTCCGTGTTTTAGACGCCGAGCACCTGATGCTTTCGCCCCCAAGCACGCCATTCCCCAGTTGGTCTCCGTTGGAATTGACCTACCCAGTACCAATGATTCGTAATCCGGGGCGGTAGAGACCCCGCTCAAGCCAATTGCGCCCATCTCCATATTGAGTATACCCAGTCATAAACCTGCCGCACACATCTGCACTCAGTATGTACATCGCCCCTCCCTATATGAATTAACCCTCTGCTGAGATCACATTGTTTCCTCGCCTACCCCGGTGTCTCCAAGACTGCTTCAGTTTTTTTCAACAAAGGGTTCGAAGAATTTCTGGGTAGTCACCATCAGCACCTTAGCCTCCTCCTCAGCTGAAGTCTCGTACCCATGAGGAATCGTCGCCAGGAAGTGGAAGCTGTCGCCTGGGCCGAGGAGGTATTCATTTTCACCTATTTTGAGCGTTAAGTGTCCCTCCAATACGTAGCCAAATTCCTCACCTCCATGCGGGGTCAATGGGTGTCGATAGTTGGGCGGAAACTCCCCGACTAATACTTCAATTGCCCGACCTGGGAATCCCCCGCTCAACCAACGATAGGAAATGGACGAGTTAGGGATATGAACAGTGGGCTCGCTGCCGGCCTTGTTAACGGTTGAGGGTCTTTTGCTGTCGGTGAGGATCTCGGGCACAGGGATCCCCAAGGCCTCACAGATGGCGTACAACGAGACGATGGAAAGAGAAGAAAGGCCACGCTCAACCTGGGACAGGAAACTCACCGAGAGCCCACAACGGGAAGAAAGGTCCTCCAGGGTCCACCCTTTACGTTGCCTGAACTCCCGAATCCTTTGGCCTAACTCCTGCATAATAGCAGTATAGTGAAATTTTTTCACTTGTCAAGTGATATCGAACTTTTTACAGTATCATGGAGACGGCTTAAATCTTGATCTGAAGCGCATTTCCTTCTATTTCGGTGTCCTCCCTCTCAACCTGTAAAATGATAGGGAGGTGATGTCGATGCGGCTTTCGGGA
>CAZYDA010000017.1:0-12532 GCA_964645275.1 uncultured Dehalococcoidia bacterium
GCCCCACCCCAGCGACCACCGGAGTTCTTTATATCCGCCACCTCACTCCTGTTCTGTTCCTTGTACTCCTCGTACAGGGGAAGTTGCCAGAGCCTCTCCCCGGCCTCTTCCCCCAGCCCCACCAGCTTGCTTATCAATCCCTGATCGTTGCCAAAGAGGCCGGAGCAGACATTCCCCAGGGCCACCTGACAGGCACCAGTAAGCGTGGCCACATCTACCACCGGGGAAAGACCCAGTCTACGGGCGTAGCAGAGGGCATCAGCCAAGATGAGCCTCCCCTCAGCATCCGTGCTGATTACCTCAATGGTCTTGCCATTCATGGCCTTCAGGATATCCCCCGGCCGAAGGGCCGTGCCGCTGGGCATATTTTCCGTGGCCGGCACCAGCCCGGTAACGTTGATTCGGGGACGGAGTTCTCCCAGGGCCTTGAGCGTGGCCAGCACTGCCGCCCCCCCGGCCATGTCACCCTTCATCTCTCCCATCCCCTCCGAGGGCTTGATGGAGATCCCCCCGGAATCAAAGGTTATCCCCTTCCCCACCAGGCCCAGAACATCCCGCGAGTCCTTGCCCCCCCGGTAGCTGAGGATGATGAACTTTGGAGGTTGCTCGCTTCCCTGGGCCACTCCCAGGAGCGCCCCCATGCCCAACTCCTCCATCTGCTCCCTTTCCAGAACCTCAAGCTCAAGACCATATCTTTCTGCCAGCTCCTTGGCAACCTCAGCCATTCTCGTCGGCGTAAGGGCATTGGCTGGCTCGTTCACCAGGTCTCGAGCGAAGTTAGCCGCCTCAGCCAGGACCCTCCCCAGCCTAATTCCCCCATCCACCTCGGGCAGACGAGATTCATCTCGCTCCACTAAAAGCAACTCCTCAAGCTCGCCCAGATCAGGGTCAGTCGTCTTGTGTTTCCTGAAGGCATAAAGTCCTAAGAGCCCTCCCTCGACGATGGCCTGGGCGGAGAATTTCCGGTCAATCCCCCCAGCTCCTGCTCCATGGAGGATGGAGGCCACGTGTTTCAGGCCAAGCTTCTGCAGAAAGCGAAGCGCTGAAGCTGTGGCCTGGCGAACCTTATCCAGGTCAAATTTCTCCTTCTTTCCCAGACCAACCACTGCCACTCTCTCGGGGGGTATCCGACCCAGGGTGTGGAGAAGGCTGACCTCGCCAAGTTTGCCCTTTATCTCCCCTCGCTCGATAAGTCCGGAGATGACCCCACCGAGGGCCTGATCCACCGCTCCCGTAGCCCCAGAGGGTTTTTTCACCCCCTCAAAGAGATTGACCACCACAGCCTCGATTTGAAGCTCAGTGATGTTACCCACAATGGCTTTTATCTTCATCTCACACCTCAAAGACTACCTGATAATTATTACTCCCTGCCTACCGCTTATTCAAGAAGGCGAGGGTCAGTGCCTGAAGTGCCGCACCCCAGTGAAGACCATGGCCATTCCATATCGGTCAGCGGCTTCAATTACCTCCTTATCTCTCACCGAGCCACCTGGCTGAATCACAGCGGTCACCCCACCCTGAGCTGCTATCTCCACGCCGTCGGGGAAGGGAAACATGGCATCTGAAGCCAAGACGCTTCCTTTAGAGCGTTCGCTGGCCTTCTTCAAGGCTATCTCCACCGACCCCACTCGGCTTGGCTGACCGGCCCCCATGCTCAGAAGCGTCTTGTCCTTGGCCAGAACGATGGCATTTGACCTCACGTGCTTCACCGCCTGCCAGGCGAACAGCAGGTCTCGAAGTTCTTCCTCGCTCGGCTCCCGCTGGGTCACCGTTCGCAGGCTCAGATCCTCCACGGGGAAGCTATCTCGAGTTTGAACCAAGAAGCCGCCACCGATGCGGCGCAAATCCAGGGCCCGGTCCGGGGTCGTCCCCGCCTGGCTCATGTCCAAGATCCGCAGATCCTTCTTCGCCTTGAGAATCTCCAGCGCTTCCGGCTCAAAACCTGGCGCCAGCACGATCTCATAAAAGGTCTTCGCCACCTCTCTAGCAGCCTCAGGAGCAAGCTGGCGGTTGGCGGCCACGATGCCTCCAAAGGCCGAGAGCGGGTCCCCGGAGTAGGCTCGACGGTAGGCTTCAGCCAAATCAGGATGGCAGGCCAGGCCACAGGGGTTGGTGTGCTTAATGATCGCCACAGTGGGCTCAGTGAACTCGCTCACCACCGCCCAGGCAGCATCGGCGTCGAGGAAATTATTGAAGGAAAGCTCCTTCCCCCAAAGCTGCCGAGCTTTGATTATCCCCCACCCCTGTCCCACCTCCTCATAAAGGGCAGCCTGCTGATGAGGATTCTCACCGTAGCGCAAAGCTTGGCGTTTCCTCAAGCCGATGGTGAACTCCTCAGGGAAGCCCTCCTCCTCTCGAAGGTAGCAACTTATAGCGGTGTCATAATAGGCTACATGTTGAAATGCCTTGGCTGCGAGGCGCCTTCTTTCCTCGAGATCAACTTCTCCCCGACGGAGCTTCTCCAGCAGGGGCCCATAATCCGCTGGGTCAACAAGCACCAGAACGTGGGGGAAGTTCTTCGCCGCTGCCCGCAAGAGCGTGGGGCCGCCGATATCAATGTTCTCCAGGGCTTCCTCCAGGGTCACCCCGGGGCGAGAGATCGTCTCCAAGAAGGGGTAAAGGTTGACCACCACCAGGTCAATGGTCCGAATATGATTGCGGGCCAGCTCCTCCATGTGCTGGGGCAGGTCGCGGCGAGCCAGTATCCCTCCATGGACGGCCGGATGGAGCGTCTTCACCCGACCATCCAGTATCTCCGGGAAGCCAGTAAGTTCAGCCACGCTTCTCACTGGCAACCCAGCCGCCTCCAAGCTTCTCTTCGTCCCCCCAGTGCTGAAGATTTCCATCCCCAGATCAACCAGGGCCTGGGCCAGGCCCACCACACCAGCCTTATCCCAAACGCTGATGATGGCTCGCATAAGATTTCCTCCTCGAGGATTTTATCCGGTTTATATGATGTCCCCGCAAAGCCCTTGGACTTTACGGCTCCTAAAATCATAGTTTGGCGATATCCTCCCGGTAGAAGCAACCTTCGAATCTTATTCGCTCGACGTTGGCGTAAACTTTGGCTCTCGCCTCGGCCAAAGTCCTCCCCCTGGCCACCAGAGTGAGCACCCTCCCTCCGGAGGTCACCACCCTACCCCCTTCTTCCCTTGTCCCAGCGTGGAAGACCAGAACATTCTCGTCCAAAAGATCCAGCCCCTCGATGGGAAAGCCGGCCTTGTAGCTTCCCGGATAACCCCCAGAGGCCAGCACCACCCCCACACAGGCCTCATCCGCCCACCTGATCTTCACCTCCTCCAGGCGACCGTCAATCACCGCCTGAATGATTTCCAGAAGGTCCGTTTCGAGCAGGGGCAGGGTAACCTGGGTTTCCGGGTCGCCGAAGCGGCAGTTGAACTCCAAGACCTTCGGCCCCTCGGAGGTAAGCATAAGCCCAGCGTAGAGCACCCCTTTATAGGGCCGGCCCTCCTGGGCCAGGGCCTTAACGGTGGGATGCATGATTTCTTCCATGATCTTCTGGCCAAGCTCGGGGGTGAAGAATTCCGGAGGGCTGTAGGATCCCATCCCGCCAGTGTTGGGGCCCTGATCTCCATCCAGGGCACGTTTGTAGTCGCAGGCTGGCACCATAGGGGAGAGCATCTCTCCATCGGCGAAGGTGAAGAAGCTCATTTCCCGACCTGTGAGATGCTCCTCAATCACCACCCGGTTGCCTGCCGAGCCGAAGGCCTTCTCCAGCATTATCTTCGAAAGGGCTTCGCGAGCTTCCAAGGAGGTTCCAGCGATGATGGAGCCTTTCCCCCCCGCTAGCCCGTCAGCCTTCACCACTATGGGAACTGGCTGTGTCCGCAAGTACTCCTCAGCCTCTTCAAACGAAGAGAAGGCCCGGCTTCGGGCACAGGGCACGCCGTACCTCTGCATCAACTCCTTGGCAAAGACCTTGCTCCACTCTATCTCGGCAGCCCTGCACAATGGGCCAAAGGCGAGAATGCCCTGAGCTGAAAGCTCATCCACCAGACCCAGGGCCAAAGGTGCCTCGGGGCCAACCACCACCAAATCTATTCGGTTCTCCCGGCAGGCTCGGGCAATCCCCTGGATGTCCGTGGCCGAGAGAGGCAAATTGTGGCCCAGGGCGGCGGTGCCAGCGTTGCCCGGGGCGGCGAATATCTCCCCAACCTGGGAACTTTGGCTCAACTTCCAGGCTAAGGTGTGCTCCCGCGCGCCACCTCCAACGACCATTACCCTCATGGCTTGGGCTCCAGTTGAGGTATACTCATTTCTGTGGCCTTCTCCGCCTCTGGAGGGAGCTCGATCTCGACCGGCTCATTGAACTTAAAATAGTTGTAGGTCGAGATCATCTGCACCGTTACCTTCACTTCCTCGTCGGGGAGGCCAAAATCTTGGGAATTTCCACCCAGCACCAGCTCAAATTCCCTCTTTATCGGGAAGAAGGTATCAGTGGCATACCACTGCTTAACCCGGGCGCTCTTAAGGGTTTTTTGAAGCTGCTCCGACCCCAGCTGGGCAAGCGGCGAGCTGCTGGCCAGCTCAGCTAGCTTCTCCAAGTTTGGCTTTAATTCCACCGCCCAGCATTCGGTCCCGCTGACCGCTTCCCGGCCCAGGATCCTGAACTCCGAACTCTGCAGCAGCTCGACCTCGCTCTGGGTCTGCTTTTGCATCTCCCAGTACCCCTCGGGCGCCTTGGACTTCAGCCACCCTGGCATCCCGGGAAGGTTGGCATGGGTATAAATGGCATCTCCGAGGCAGTACTGTTCCATCTCGAAGGTCTCCGGCATCCCCTGAGGCCGAGCCTCCTCGGGCAACTTCATCAACATACGGAGTCGCATTCGTTGGTTTTCCAGATCCACCGCTCCAGTAATGTCATACTGAGCCGTGCTATCAATCTTCTTCTCCTTGCCCTCGCCAGTGAGATGGAGTGTCTGGGAGAGGCTAAACCGGCAACTTTTCACATCGTCTGAGGCAGCCACCGCCTTCTCTTTGAGCTCTTGTCCAGTGATCCCGGCCTCGCTGCAGCCAACGGACAGGAAAAGAGGCCCCAGCAGCAGGAGCAAAGCCAAAAACATAACGGCGAGTTTCCTCACTTCTCTCCTTCGAGCCGAAACTCGCTTAAAGTTTAACAGAACAAAACAGCCCTTGCAAAGTCGGGGCGTTCGTCGGTATAATTAATTGCTCCATTGGGGAGTCGTCTAGTGGTAGGACGGCAGGCTCTGGACCTGCAAGGCTAGGTTCGAATCCTAGCTCCCCAGCCAGCCTGCAGTGATTGTCTTTGACGGTGTTCTGGGTTAAGGGCCCAGTACAGAGGTTAGCGTCTCCGTTTGATATATCCTCGCTCCCCTTTCCAGGAGCGCTTTAAGGTATTTATCGGGGTCAATACAGCCCTCCGGTGCGGTCACGCCTTTCACCACGATCTCGCCTGAATAAAGCAGCAGGGCGGCAATGGAGGGGGCAATTCCCGTTCCCGGGGCCATGTGACCTGCCAGGCTGGCGGCATATGTCACCTGGCTTCCCCCCTTCTCCCCCTTTACAACCACCTTGGTAGCCGAAGAGGCTGGCCCCTTATCCCTATTCTCTGGTATGGTGCGCCAAAGTTGCAGGGTTAGGTCGTAGGGGACTACTTTAACTCCCTTGACCTCCACTGGCTCCGTGCTGAGAAAACCCATTTCCTTCTGCTCTTTAATTAGCTGATTGACCCATGGTGGAAACAGGCCGCCTTTAATGGTCACCTTTTTCACTCCCTCAATGTAGCGGGGCATGGTCAGCGGCTGGGGATGTCCCACGTAGTGAAGCTGACAAGCGCTGAAGGGCTCGGGGAATTCAACCATCTCCTCACCAGTACCAGCCTCCACATACTCTAACTTGCCATCCAGAAATTGGGGAACCCTACCGATATTCATGTGGAGGCTGTGATCCCAGGCAGCTTCTCCCTTAAGCTCAGGAATGCCCACCACCCAGTACAGGTTGATTTCCTCAACTCGGTCCAGCTGGTTGGCATAGTATTTGGCGAGGAGATTGTTCGTTCCGGGATCCGAGCCCATCCCTGTCAACACGGTTACCCCGGCCTCCTTCGCAGCTTTATCGATATCGGAGTCGAAGAGGGAATCAATTACGTCGTAGTCATCACAAATGTCTATATAGCTGACCCCAGCCTCGATAGCTGCCTTGGACACCGTAACGGCTGTTCGATAGAATGGCCCCGCACAGTTGATGACCACATCGGCGCCTTTAATTGCCCTGACCAGGCCTGCATAATCATTCAGGTCTACCCTATCAAGGGATACTTTGTCACTGGCGCGCAGCTTATCATGTAATCTGCCCGGGTCAGTGACTATATCGCCCAGAACAACCTTCTCAACCTGTTCCTGCTTGATCAGGTCACGGGCCACCGCTTGCCCCATGGTTCCTGCCCCGCCTAGGATCAATGCTCTCATCTCGACCTCCCCTTTCTACATTACTCTTGCAAAGCACCATGTTTCTCGGCTACATAGGCTAGGGACTCGTCGATGGCTTTGGCCGCTATGTCCAGGTCTTGGTCGGTATGCCTGTAGCAGATGTAGCCGTGATGATAGGGAGCCAAAAACACGCCTCTGCGGATAAGCTGAGCGTAGAAATCATCGCGCCTCGCTTTGTGCGTACCCGTCTTGTCCCTCCTGAAGGTTATGAAATACATGGGGGCGATGCCACTCAGCTCAACCCCAGTATCCTCATACTTGCTGACGATGGCTCGCAGTTTTTCCAAGAAGCGATTGCCCTTCTCCCATATTGCGCCGATGACGTCCTCACGCTCCATGATCTCGATGGTCTTCAGAGCGGCGACATAGCCGTCGCTATTCCCAAAGAAGGTGGACGAGATGAAAACCTCCCCTTCGGCAGCCTTCATGATTTCAGCCTTTCCAGTAAGAGCAGCTATCGCATAGCCATTGGCCATCCCCTTTCCGAAGACTGAGAGGTCGGGAATGACCCCATAAAGCTCCTGCGCCCCGCCCATTCTCAGCCTGAATCCAGTGCGGATTTCATCAAATATGAGGACGGTACCGTATCTTGTAGCCAGTTCCCTCACGCCCTCAAGAAAGCCAGGTGCCGGCTCCTGCATCTTTTCATGGAGGGGATGCCCGAAAGGGGTCAAGGTTATGGCAGCTGTCTCATCGCCGTACCTGGCCATCAAGGCCTCAAGCTCGTCAAGATCGTTGTAGCGGAACTCGTGAACGTCCTCGTACAGCTTCTCCGGGATCCCTCCTTTGACCTCAACACACCAATCATGCCATCCATGAAAGCCGCAGCGCATGATCTTGGTTCGTTTCGTGTATGCTCGGGCAAGGCGAACCGCTGCGGTCATAGCACCTGAACCGGTTTTCGTAAACAGGCTCAACTCTGAGCATGGGATGAGTTCCTTAAGCTTCTCTGCCAGCTGGGGTTGATACGGCGGCGTCAAGGAGAAGCAGAAACCTTTGTTCCTCATCATCTCCATAACAGCCTGATCAACCTCCTCTTCCCGGTAGCCCAGGCTAATGGGTCCGTAACCACAGAGCAAATCAATGTACTCATTTCCATCAACGTCAGTTATCCTCCCCCCCTTGCCGGATTCGATGAAGATCGGATATTCTCCCCGGACGAAATTTCTCGGATGTCTTGCACCCACTACACCACCGGGAACCAGATTTTTGGCCTTCTCAAAAAGCTCCAAACTCCTGGTTAGGTTTAGTTTTTTGGCGCTCCTCATTTCTTCCTCCCAATCCTGACTCAAGTGCCTTCGCTATGCTAATTGCTCTGCGCCCGCATTTCCTCCCTGTTGTCTAGTTCGATGGGGTCATGCCTCTGGAAAATCTAGCCGGTGCCTACCTGGCCCTTTCCTCCAGGGCCCGGAGAATTCTCTCCGGGGTAAAGGGAGCCTCAGTAGGCCATATGCCCAGGGCGTCATGGATGGCGCAGGCTATGGCACTCTGCATCGACATATAAATGGAGAGGCTGCCCTCCTTGGCTCCAAAGGGACCAAAGGGATCATTTGAGGCTACAATAATGGCCTCTATATCAGGCACATCCAAAGCCGTGGGGAACCAGTAGTCGAGGAAGTTGGCGTTCAGGCTTTGCCCCCTATCCCACAGGACGTGCTCTAGGACTCCACAGCGTATTCCCGAACTTGCAGCTGCCCCCTGGATTTGTTGTTCCACAGCCAGGGGATTTATCGGATATCCACAATCGTGAGCCGCCACCAGGCGCAGGACTTTCACCTTGCCCGTTTCCCTATCTACTTCCACCTCAGCGACACTACAGCCGTAAGAATAAGTGGTGGCAAACTGACCTCTGGGGTTGGTCACCCACTCCCTCTCGTTATCTATCCTCGGCCAGCGGTAACCTTTGCCCAGGATAGTTATGTTGTTGGCCAAGGCATTCACTACCACTCGACGAATGGGTACACTTTTTTCGGGGTTGCTTTTGAGGTAGATGTTTCCCTCGCGAGCTTCCAAGTCTTCAGGGGGAGCTTTCAGCATCTTGGAAGCCACTTCAAAAAGCTGCTTCTTGGCATCGGCCGCGGCCTCCTTGACCGCTCCTCCGGAGATCAGCGTAGCCGCCTGGGAATAAGCCCCTTGGTCCAGGGGGCAGATGCCGGTATCTGCTGAGACCAGCCTCACCTTATCCAGGGGAAGACCCAGCTCCTCGGCTGCAATCTGAATCACCATGCTCTCATTTCCCTGGCCATTATCCACCACCCCCGAGATGATGGTGGCATCGCCATCTTCGTTGAACTTTATAAAGGCTGCCGAACCTCCTCGAATGCCCATGGGGAAGCCACACATGACCGAACCACAGGCCATGCCGATGCCCCGCCCCGGAGGGAGCTTTCCCCTCTTCTCCTTCCACCCAGCCCCCTCCGCTGCCCTCTGAACGCACTCAGTGAAGCCGCAGGAGCTTATCCTGGCTCCGGTGGCGGTAACGAAGCCTGAGGTCATGGCATTTCTCAGCCTTATTTCCATCGGATCAAGCCCCAGCTTTTCTGCGGCCATATCGAGATGCAGCTCGACCGCCATGTGGAAAGCCCGATTCTGCTCCGGATGCATACCGCGTGGAGGTTTGTTGGTATAAACCCGATAGCCCTCATAGCGGAGGTTCTTCAGGCGATAGGTTGTTTCCAGCTCCATGTAGGGAACTGAAACTGCAATCGGGCCGGTGCTGGCATAAGCCCCACCGTCTACAATGCAGCGGAAGTCGGCCGCGGTCCAAGTGCCATCCTTTTTAAAGCCCATCCTCAGGTGAGTTATCCACCCCACACGCTGGCGAATGCAGTTCTCATTCTCCTCCCGAGTGTAGACCAGCTTAACTGGGCGCTGAGCCTTCCGAGATAGCAAGCAGGCAATGACATCGGCTGCCTGTATCTCCGACCTTCCCCCAAAGGCCCCGCCGATGTAAACCCGGCGCACCCTTACCTTGGAAGTCGGCAGACCCAGGGCTCTGCTCAGCGGGCGGGCCTTCATATGTGGCCCAGCATTAGGACTCCAGATATCCACCCCAGTTGAATCAAAATTGGCCAAGACAGCATAGGGTTCAACCTGACAGTAATTCTGCTCCGGGGCCCTGAAATGGCCCTCCAAGACGAGGTCAGACTCAGCCAGCGCTTTATCTATCTCCCCCCCACCCACACTGACGTGGACGCAGATATTGCCCGGTTTATCCTCATGGATTAGGGGGGCTCCCTCCCTCATGGCTTCCTCAGGATCAAAGACGGCTGGCAGGGGCTCATATTCCACCCGAATTAGCTCCAGGGCTTCCTGAGCAATGTCCTCATCGACGGCCGCCACAGCCGCCACCTCCTGACCAATATAACGCACCTTATCTACCGGAAGGAATTGATAATCCCTGGTGTAAGGAAATACACCCCACTTGTAAGGCAAGACATCCTTCCCAGTGATTACTGCCTTCACCCCCGAAAGCCTTTCCGCCTTGGAGGTGTCAATCCTCAATATCCGAGCGTGAGGGTAAGGACTGCGCAATACCTTGGCAAACAGCATCCCAGGCAGGCCCAGGTCAGCCGTGAATTTAGCCTCCCCACGAACCTTTTCCACCGAATCAGTTCGAGGTATTTTCTTCCCCACCAAAGCATATTCCGGCATTTTACCCTCTCCTCAAGCGTTGAGCTGCCTCGGCGACGGCTTCCACTATCTTAGTATATCCGGTACAGCGACACAGATTGCCCGAAATGGCTTCCCTTATTTCCCTCTCGCTGGGGTTCGGATTGGAGTCAAGCAAGGCTTTGGCAGCCAGGATCATCCCTGGGGTACAAAAGCCACACTGGACAGCCCCACATTTAACGAAAGCCTCCTGTATTGGGTGCAGCTCTTCCCCTTTAGAGAGGCCTTCAATGGTGAGTATTTCCCTCCCCTCAGCTTCAATGGCCAGGATGAGGCAGGAACGAACGGGCTTCCCATCTAAGAGAACGGTGCAGGCACCACATGTTCCGTCTTGGCATCCTTCCTTGGCCCCTGTTAAGGCTAGATCCTCCCTTAAGACCTCTAACAGGGTCTTATTAGGAGGAATTGATAACTCATAATCTTCACCGTTTACCCTTAGCTTAATCCTCTGCCTCTCCATCATTGATCCCGTGAGATTTATCTTCCTCCCAATGGGGCTATCAGGACTTTTATGGTTACTTCATCCCCCTCATTCAAGCGTATTGAAAGGTGCCCCTGTCCGCAGGGTAGGGTTCGGGTCCTCCAACTCTACTTCCATTGGGGGCTTAAAAACCCCGCTTACCTCCATGTTGGAATCCACAAGGACGCGCATCTTAAAAAATTAGGCTCCCCGGGTTAGATTTAAAGATTGTTCAATCGCTCGCTTTAAAAGCGTCTTGATCATCCTTCGTCGGTAGGATGCCCCGAGGCTCAAATTGTTAACCGGGTGGGCATTGCTGTAAGCCGCTTCGGCGGCTTCCTCAACGACTTCTGCCTTGATTTCCCTCCCCTGCAGAACCTCCTCAGCCTCGCTCACCTCGATTGGGGCAGAGGCCACCGCTCCAAGGATCACCCGAGCTTCCTGGCAAGCTCTCCCTCCATCCAAGCTCAGCATTACTGCGACCCCAGCCAGGGGGAAGTCCATTGCCTCCCGAACTCTGAGCTTCTGGTAGAAGCCAACGCTGCCCTTAGACAAGGGGGGAATTTGCACCTCCCGGAGAATCTCGTCGGCCGCCAGGGAAAGGGGGGCCTCACCCCTTCCGGTGAAGAGAGCGCTCAAGGGGAGGAGGCGCTCACTGTCAGCCTTCGTCAACCTTACTCTAGCATCCAGGGCCAGCAATACTGGGGCCAGGTCGCCCTGATAAACCGCCTGGCAGTGGTCCCCACCCTTCACCGCGTAACAGACCTTTCCACCACGTTTAAAGCAAGGTGAGCGAGCCTGTCGCCAGAAGGAAGACTGATTATAATAAATGCACCTAGTGTCCAAGCAAAGGTTGCCCCCTACCGTTCCCTGGTAACGGATCGAGGGCACTCCGATCTCCTTCGCGGCCTGGGAAAGAAGCGGATACTTCTCCCGGATCAAGGGAGAGATGGCCACCTCGTTGATTGAGGTGAGGGCTCCTATTCTCAAGCCATCGCGCTCATCATAGTCTATGTAGTTTAAGCCGGAAATGCCCTTGAGGCTGACAAGGTGCTTGGGGGTCACCAATCTCTGCCCCAAGTAGATCAGCAGGGCAGTGCCTCCGCTGAGGATCCGGGAATCACCCTTGTGCTCCGCCAGCAAGCTACAAGCCTCCTCCAGGCTAGCTGGCCGGAGATACTCGAATTTAGGTAATCTCATCTTCTCTCCTGAGCAGCGTCGTTATCCCTCCGCCTCTCCTGACTCGCCAGGCGTGGCCTTCCGAACGCTTCTCTTCACGTAATTCACGATTTCATGGAGGGGGGTTCCTTCAGGGAAGACCTCAGCCACGCCCACTTCCTTCAGCGCCGGGATGTCACGCCGTGGAATGACGCCGCCCACGATCACCAGCTTGTCAGTGACGCCACGCTCTTTAAGTGCCTCGATCAGCCGGCGACTATAATACAAATGCGAGCCGGAGAGGATGCTCAGACCTATTACCTCCACATCCTCCTGAATGGCAGCGGCCACGATTTGGTCAATGGTCTGGTGGCGTCCGGTGTAGATCACTTCCATCCCAGCGTCCTTCAGGGCTTTGGTCACCACCTTGGCCCCACGATCATGGCCATCCAATCCCGGCTTGGCCATCAGGACTCGAATTGGAACTTCCTTCTCCGCCACGGTCTCAACCTCCTACCTAAAAGATGGCCACCGGCTCCTTAAACACCCCGAAGGCTGCTTTGAAGGCCGAGGCCATCTCGCCCAGGGTGGCATAAGCTTTAGCCGCCTCAACCAGCGGAGGCATGATATTTTGTCCCGATTCTATCGCCTGCCGCAGGTTTTCCAAGGCCCTCTCAACCGCTCCCTGATCGCGACGGGCCCGCAGCCTTTTTAGTGACTCGATCTTCTCGTCCACCCAACGGGGGTCAACCTCGTGGAACTTTACTGAGGG
>CAZYDA010000018.1:0-12261 GCA_964645275.1 uncultured Dehalococcoidia bacterium
CTTTTAGGCTTTTAGGGGGTAACTCTCGGGGAATCCATTTCAGGACGAGTGGTTCAAGGAGTTTTTCGCAGCTCGTTAAGCGCTAGAAGCAACCGCCGATTGTGGGGCCTAAGCCTCGGCGAGAGGCGAATATAGTCTGGCAGGCCAAAAGAGGTACAGTCCCGCACCAGGATTCCCCGCCGGAGGAGAAGCTCACGGAATTGGGTGGCCCGTTCTACCCGAACGAGGAAGAAATGAGTCTCCGAGGGCAGCGTCCAAAGGCCAAGCCGGGAGATCCCCCTCCTGAGATAGGCCTGCTCCTGCCACAGCCTTCGCCGACAGCGCTCCAGCCAGTCGTCCCTCTCCAGGGCTAGAAGGCCTAACTTCTGAGCCACCACGTTGACGCTCCATGGGGGACGAACTCGATGCAGCGCGGAGATGATCTCCTCACTCGCCAGGGCGTAGCCCAGCCTCACCCCGGCCAGGGAAAAATCCTTGGTTAGCGACCTGAGTATTAGGACGTCACCTCGGTTCAGCAGATCCAGGGATGACCAAGGATCCCGAACAAACGAGATATAGGCCTCATCCAGCACCAGCAGGCTTTCCGGACTCGCTTCCAGCAGGGTCTCCACTTCCTGGCGTTTGAGATACTGCCCCGTCGGGTTATTGGGATTACAGAGGAAGATCATCTTCGGCCGGCGCCTTCCCAGCAGGTAAATCAAGAGCTCGACGTCGAATTGGAAGCCTTCTTCCTCCCGACTTCTCCCCCGCAGTACTCGGGCTCCGGCGAGCCGCGAGGCCATCTCATATTCCTCAAAGGTTGGCTGAGGAACCAGCACCAGGTCTTTGAGGGAGAGGAAGGTCAGGGCAACCAGACGCAGCAACTCCACTGAGCCCGCCCCCACCAAGATCTGCGCTGGCGATAGACCAAGCTTCGAAGCCAACCGCAGCCGGAGTTCGGTGGAATCGGAGTCCGGATAAAACCCTACCGACAGCGACCTCAGGGCCTTTCGCCACTCCGGGGGTGGGCCGAAGGGATTGAGACAGGTGCTGAAATCGAGAACCAGGTCGGGGGAAAGGCCCAGTTCCTTCAATTCAGTCAGATCCGGCCCACCATGCTCGGCCGGCTCAAGATCTCGCAGCTCCGGCCTAGGATCTAAGGACAAGAGGAATCACTCCGATAAGGACATAGAAAAGGATACTCAGGCCCACGGCCAACTTCATTAGCCTCACCACGGCCTCAATATGGCCGGGCCTAAGCCGATTGCGGGCCTCACCGATGACGTAACACCCCTCCTTTTGCAGCCGAACGCCTAGCGCTCCGGCTGCAGCGGCGATTGGCCAGCCCGCGTTGGGGCTGGAAGTGCGAGCATGCTCTCGGAGCATCGCCCTCAGCGAGCCAGGTGCATCTACGCCAGCCAGGAAGGCGCCCAGAGCCAGAAATCCTCCAGTCAGCCGGGCAGGAATGAAGTTGAGCGCGTCATCCAGCCGGGCAGCAAACTTCCCCAGATATTCGTACCTGCCGTGGTAACCAATGGTGGCATCGAGGGCGTTCACAGCTCGATAGGCCAGCGCTCCAGGCACTCCGAGGAGCAGAAAGTAAAAGAGCGGAGCCACAAAGCTGTCACAGGTGTTCTCGGCCACTGATTCCACCGTGGCTCCTACCAACTCCTCCTCCCCCAGCCGGCTCACCTCCCGGCTCACCAAGGAGGGCATTGTCCCTCGGGCCTCCTCCAGCCAGCCCCTCGCCAAGAAATCCCTGACGCGCAGGGCCTCTCGGCCCAGCATCCTGACGGCGAAGCTTGGCTTGAGAAGCAGGCCAGCCACGATAGGGAAGTAAATCGAATTTTGCCCCTCCAGCCAGCTCAGCAGGAAATGGGCTGGGAGGGCAAAGAGGGTCAAGCTCAGCAGGGTCATAAATCCACCGTAGCAAAGCTGTGGCCATTTCTTTTGCGGAGCGCGCCTCTCAAGATGGGCAAAAAGTTTTCCCAGCCAGGCAACTGGATGAAGAGAATTGGGCAGCTCTCCAAGAGTCAGATCCAAGAGAAGGGCCAGGCCAAGGGAAAACAGGAGCTCTGGATGTTCGCAGATGATCATGCCGTCGTCCCTGAGTAACCGAGGTCGACAAACTTAGAGCTCTATCCCCTCCCGAGCCAGGACCCCACTCCTATAATAGTGCTTGATCTCCTTCATCTCCGTTACCAGCCTTCCTCATCTAAGCCTCCCGATCTACTTTAAATACTGGCCCGACAACCACTGGAAGGCCGCTCTGCGGGTGCGGCTGAACCAGCACCTCTACGCCATAGACCTTCTTGATGTTCTCCATCGTCACCACCTCATCCGGACCACCCTCCGTGTAAAGTCGTCCTCGGCTGAGCATGATGAGTCGCTCACAGTAGCTGGCTGCCAGGTTGAGGTCATGCAGCACCACGATGACGGTAAGGTTTTTCCGCTGCGAGAGGTTCTTCACCAGCTCCAAGATCTCGAGCTGATGGCTCAGATCCAGATAGGCAGTGGGCTCGTCCAGGAGCAGGAGCTTCGGCTCCTGAGCCAGCGCCCGAGCGATCACCAAGCGGCGCCTCTCCCCGCCGGAGAGCTTCCCCACCCTCCGCCCCGCCAATTGCTCGGTTCGGGTGAGCTCCATCGCTCGCCAAGCAATCTCGAAGTCCCTTCGCGATTCCTGGCGCAGGAAAGGGAGGTGGGGGGTTCGGCCCATTAGCACCAGCTCAAAGGCAGTAAATGCTGGCGGAAGGTTAAGGTTCTGCGGAACTACGGCCACCAGCCTCGCCAGCTCCTCAGTCCGAAACTTCCCGATCTCCCGGCCATCAAGGAAGATACGTCCGCTGAGGGGCTTGAGCACCCCGCTGATGGCCCGAACCAGGGTCGACTTACCCGAGGCGTTTGGCCCGATCACTCCCAGCATCTCCCCAGGCACTACTCTCAGGTTAAGCTCTCGCAGCACGGGGAACCCATTATATCCTACGCTGACGTTCTCCAGCCTGACCATTACGCCTCCCCGAAAAGGACAGCTCCCTTGCGGCGCCGCAGCAGGTAGAGGAAGAAAGGCGCCCCGCAGAAGGCAGTCACCACGCCCACCGGTATCTCCTGAGGCGCCAGAACCGTATGAGCTACCGTGTCAGCCAAGATGAGGAAGATAGCTCCTCCCAGGGCCGAAAGGGGCAGCAGAAACCGATGGTCCGGTCCCCAGACAAGCCTTACTGCATGAGGAACGATGATGCCCACAAAGCCAATGAGTCCGGTAAAGGCTACGGCAGAGGTAGTGACCAGCGTGGCTGCTGAGAGGAGCACCAGCTTCACCCGCTCCACGTTGATTCCCAGCTGCTGAGCCTGTTCCTCATCTAACTGCATCACGTTCAAGGAGCGGGCATAGGCCCAGATCAAGATTCCTCCCAAGGCGACACAGGGCAAAACCACATATACTTCCGACCATTCGGCCAGTGAAAGCCCGCCCAGGAGCCAGAACACGATCCCGTGAAGCTCCTCGCCACTTATCGTCATGAGGTAAGAGGTCACCGAGGACAGGAAGGCTCCCACCGCCACCCCAGCCAAGATGAGAGTGGTAGCTGGCAGTGCCCGACCCACCCGGCCCAATGAGTAAACTATCAGCACCGCCCCCATCCCGCCCAGGAAGGCGAAGAGGGGAACAATTCCAAAGGTCAGCAGGGAAACGCTTAGCGGAAGCAGGAAGGCAAGCGTGGCCCCCAATCCAGCTCCTGAGGCCACGCCCAGAAGATAAGGATCAGCCAGCGGATTACGGAACAATCCTTGATAGGTAGCACCAGCCATCGCCAGCGCTGCCCCCACCACCCCAGCCAGCACCACCCGAGGCAGCCTAGTGCCCAAGATAAGGGTATCCAAGAGTTGTCGGTAGTTCTGAGGGTCAAAGCCATCAGGGCAGGCAGGGACGAGGTGCAGAAGGGGAATCTTAGAAAGAAGGACAACCACACAGGTGGCAAAGGGAACGTGAACGCTCCCCAGCGTGCTGGCAAATAGGATTACCACCCCCAGCAGCAGGGCCAGCGCCATCAGGGCATAAACCCTCCTCCGCCAACGGAGCGGAAGTTCCACTAGTGCTGAGGGAGCATTACTCTGCTCCAACAACGTTTCAGGAGAGTCCTGCATCTGGCACCCCAGCTCGCTCACTTTTCAGGCAGCAGCAAAATCTCATCGCTCTACCAGCCTTACCGAGAGGTCCAGGAACCAGACCCCCTGACTTTCCATCCTCTCGCCAGGGAAAACCAAAAGTCTGCGGCGAAAGAGAGGGCCAGCGGTAACGAAGGTATGATACTCCCCATTCTCCCCGCAGGGATGAGAGCCCAATCCCTCGAGCTCAGCAAGAACCTCTCGGTTCAGCTCCTTCCCCAGAAGCCCCGGGTCCAGCCTGGTAGCTACTATCACGGCTTTGAAGCCCAGGTTCAAAAACTCGTTCATCAGCTCATTCGGATCAACTTGCCAGAGTGGCAAGAGAGGCTTTACTTGCAGCTCCCCACAGACCCTCTCCACCCACTCCCGGTGCTCCTCTAGCTCCATGTCGCCGAACACTCCACCCTCAACCCCCTCATCCCGAAGTCTTCCAACCGCACGCTTGAAGTTTTCCTCGTATTCCTCCCAGGAGGTGCTGAAGCAAAGTAGAGGCAACCTCATCGCCTCGGCCTGAGCCCGAAGAGCCGAAATGGAAATCCCGTGCGACCTGGACCTCAGGCCATCCTCTGAGACGAAGTTTAGCAGACAGACAACTTCGTGACCCTGGGTGAGGGCCAGGTAGGTAGCGAGGGCCGAATCCTTTCCCCCACTCCAAGAAGCGAAAATCCTCATGGCTCACGGCTCCAACCACAAGTTTGACAGTGAAAGGAAGAGGGTGCCATTCCCGCTCCACAGCCGGGACAAGTTTCCTGCCCCGGACCTGGTGCTGGAATCTCGCCCACCACTTGCCGATAGACCCGATAGTAAAAGAGATGGTCTCGGCTGAGAAACTTGACCTTAAACTCTTGCTCAGCTCGGGCTAGCTCGTCCTCCTCGATCCAAGAGCTGATGACCTCCCGCAGCCTCGAAAAGCCTGAGCCCACCTCAATAGGCCGCTTATCCTGCCAGACGATCTCACCAGGAAGATAGGCTTCAAAGGCCTTTCTCAGAAGCCACTTGCCATATTTCCTCCCGTTTTCCTCTCGAACCTTAAGCTCGGGGGCAAGGGATAGCGCGAAGGAAATCAACTCACCATCCAGGAAAGGCTGCTTCACCTCCATGCCGAGGCTGCGACCAAGCTCGGTCGAAGAGAAGGTCATTCGATGAACCAACCCTGGAAGATAACTTCTTAAGTCCAAGTCAAACATGTAACTGTAGCCACAGAAGAGCTCATCTGCCCCATCTCCGGTCACCACGCTTTTTAAGCCGTGCTCCTGGGCGAACTTCAGAGCGAAGTAGATGGCCAGGTCATTGGGCAGGCCAGGGTCAAAGCTTTTCGTTATTCGGACCACCTCGGGAATGACCTCCAGAGCCTCAGCCACTCCAACCTCCTTGAAATGCAGCTCCAGCCTCAGGTACTGAGAGAGCTTACGACTATAGCTGAAGTCCTCCCCATAGCCAGCCAGCTGCACGTTAAAGGCCTTCAGATTGGGCCAGATATCCCGCAACAGGAAGGCAAGCAAGCTGGTATCCAGGCCACCGGACAGCAGGATTCCTTCGGCCTTGTTTCTTCTGACCGCCTCCCGCAGTCTTAACCTGAGCTCCTGAGCCTTTCCCATCTCAGTGTCTTCCTTCATTGTGCGAAGACCTCCGGATGAATGAAATGGGCGAGCTTCTCCAGTGCCTCAACAATTCGCGGGCCGGGGCGGGTAATCAAATCGCCCTCGACCTGATAGATTCGGTTGTTCTGGCGGGCCTCGGTGGCCGAAAGTCTCGGTTCCTCCTTGGCCCAGATAAAGGGTAGATCCCGGCCTTCACCATGTCCAGTGCAAACGATGATCACCTGCGGATTGCGGGTCAGCACCTCCTCCAGGGTCACCGTCTTGTAGCCGGAGATGTCCCGGAAGAGGTTTACTCCTCCAGCCTGCTCGATGAGCTCATTGACTATGGTGTCGGAGCCAGCAGTCCAGAGAGGATCATGCCAGGTGATGTAGAGAACTCGCAGCTTCTCTAAGTTCCGGACTTTCTCAGCCACATTCTGAATCCTCTGCTTCATCTGACTTATGAGCTTGGCCGCAGCCTCCTCCCGGCCAGTAAGCTTCCCCACTTTTTTAAAGTCCTCAATTAGCTGGCCCAGACTTTTCGGCGCCAGGGCAAAGACCTCAAAGCCTCTTTCCTCAAGCTTGGGAATTACCTCCTTCTCATGCATCCCGGTGGCCAGGACGAGGTCAGGGTTAAGGGCAATGATCCTCTCCAGATCTGGATTGGCAAAGCCGCCAATGATGGCCAGCTTCCCTTGGCTCTTCAGCTCCTCGACTTCAGGTGGGTAGTTGCAAAACTCGGTTACCCCCACGATCTGATCTCCCAGGCCCAGGGCGAAGAGTATCTCCGTGTTGGAGGGGGCCAAGGAAATTATCCGGCGGGGGATTTTCTCCAAGTGAACCTCACGACCCAGGTCATCGATCACGGTCAGGGGGCTAGGTGGTGGCTTAGGTGGCGATGCGGGGGAGGCAGCCGATGGACTTGGGGAGCTAGGAGCCGGCCTAGCACAGGCAGTTGCCAGGAGCACAAGGAGCATCAGCAGCGCTGCTATCCCTTTGCCTCTCATTCAAGAACCTCCTTCCCAAGCTTCAACAAAAATCCCCACCTCGTGTGGGGCGGGGACAAAAAATCCTCCCGCCTTGCGGGAGGATTAATTTAGGCCCAAGATTTCCTTGGGTGTCCCTTACCTCCCCGCGGAGGCGATCAAGGACCCTCAGGGGCCGGCGTTCTGGCTTCCAGGCTCTAACCCCTGGTTACAGTGGCGGGGCCGCGCCGGATTCTCACCGGACTTGCTCTCCATTTAAGCCCAACCTCGCGGCGGGCACCCCTGGTTCACCTATTCAGTTTTGGGAAACCTCTCCGTTTCTGCCTGAATTATATCACGCCACTGTCCAAACGGCAAGGCAGCGTGCTACGGAGCTATCCGGGTGAGCTTTACCGGCTCAGTCCTCACCAGCATCTCCCCCTTCTTTTGGGAAAGCACCACATTGCAAAGCCACTTATCGTCATCCTGCTCAGGGTAATCCCTTCGATAGTGCGCCCCTCGGCTCTCCGTACGGTAGAGAGCTGCCCGACAGATCATCTGGGAGACCTTCAACATGTAGCCCAGCTTCAGGGCACGCTGCAGCTCCCTGCCATCCCTGACGGATGACTTCACCCACCGTTCCTCAAGGATAATCAGCTCCTCCAGAGCCTGCTGGAGGCCCTGAGCTTCCCGAATGAGCCCCACCTTGTTCCATAGGAGTTCCTTGAGCTGACGATGCATCAGTTCGGGCTTCTCCTCCCCCGGGCTCGAAGTGAGCTCCTGGAGCCGCCGAACCTCGTCTGAGATTAAGCTGGGAGCCACCCCTGGCCGGCCAGCTCCCCTGGCCCTCCGAGCAGCTTCACGGCCGGCTAGCCAGCCGAACACCCAGAGCTCGGTTAGGGCATTCCCCGAAAGGCGGTTGGCCCCATGAAGGCCAGCGCAGACCTCGCCGGCGGCATATAGCCCACTGATGGAGGTCTCAGCTTTCTCGTTTATCCTTATCCCACCCATCTGAAAGTGCGCAGTCGGGGCAACGTAACATTGCCTCCCCCCTCGTCGCACTGCCCGGGGCAGGATGGGTTGCAAGGCCTCCATTCCCTCTGTCGAAATGTCCCTCAGGTCCAGGAGAAGGCTCGCTCCAAATCCTCGACCTTCGGCCACTTCCCTCGCCATAGCCCGGCTGAGGCGATCCCGGGTCAGCCGCTCCGGGCGAGCCAGGTCATACTTTATCAAGACATCCTCACCAAGTCGGTTGACCAACCTCCCCCCGGCTCCGAGAAGGCTCTCGTAGAACACCGCTGGGTTACCTGAGCCCAGGCTCAGGGGGTAAAACTGCACGAATTCCATGCCCATCAGCACAGCCCCAGCTTCATAGGCCAGAGCGTAGCCATCCCCGGTGGTCCCGGCAGCATTGTCATTGCGAAGATAGAGTTGCCCCAGGCCTCCGCTAGCCAGGACGACCGCCGCGGCCAGGAGCACCAATACCCGTCCCCCAGCATCCACCCCCACAGCCCCAACCACCTGATCCTCCTGCAACAGCAGCCTAGTTATCAAAACCCCCTCCAAAAACCTGACCCCGCAGCTCAGGGCATATCTCCGGAGCGGGAAGGTAAAATCGGTGCCAAAGGCATGCCGACCATAAACCATCCTTGGGCATCTATGTCCCGGGTTCATTGATAGCATCAGCCAGGGAAGCTCTTGCCGGGTGCCGAAGTTCACCCCAAAGCGCTGTAGCTCTCGAACCTGTGCTTCAGCCCCGCGAACCATAATCTCCACCAGCTCCTGGTTGTTGAGAAAGTAGCCGCCAACGATGGTGTCCTCCAGATGCCACTCGAGCCTGTCCTCTGGCTCATCTGAGGAAGTCAGCACGGCAGCGAAGCCTCCCCCGGAGATGCAGGTGTTGTTTCCATAACCAGCCCGGGAGTGAGAGACCAGCAGTACCTCCACCCCCTGCTCACGGGCCTCAATGCTGGCCCTAAGTCCCGCACCACCCCCCCCAATGACCAGAACATCGGACCGGATGACTTCCGGCGAACTGAGCGGCATGGCTTTCTCGCCCCTGCCTCGCACGTTATTGACGTAAGCCGCAGTTAAATGTACCATGTTGCAGAGACTGTCGCAACATGTTCAGGAGAAACAGGAGCTCCGGCTTTAGCTCCCTGACTACTTCATTTATATTTGCCATCATTTTGTTCCTCACCTCGCTCGCCCTAGGCATGGGCCTGGCCTCAGATGTATCAGCGAGCATGGTGGAAGAGCTAAGGCCCCTCCTGAAGCCGGCAGCTGAATTAAGCTCTCCTGGCCTCCTTTTGCTCATATTTCTGAACAACGCCGTTAAAACCCTGGTGGTCATCTTGCTCGGCGTTTTCCTCGGGCTACCACCCTTCGTCTTCGTGACCTTCAACGGGTTCCTGCTCGGCTTGCTGATTCAGGGTTTGGCACCGGCCACTGGCTATGCCATGGTCACTGCAGGTCTGGCGCCCCACGGCGTAATTGAGATACCGATGCTGCTCCTGGCCACTGGCCTCGGCCTCCTAATAGGCAAAGAATCGCTCAAATGGCTTATCCGGAGGGATAGCCGAGTCAAGCTCGAGCTGAGCCGGGCTCTCCGCATATATTATCAGTGGATTCTAGTTGGACTTTTTGTGGCAGCCCTAATAGAGGTATTCGTCACGCCTCACCTGGTTCACTTAACCGAAGGATAGGCTGCTCAAATTATGAATTTTCTCGACAAGGTTGTCGGCCTCTACCACTTCATCTGGGATCGGACACCGCGGAACATCCCACTGGTTGAGCCTCAGCCGCGGGCAGTGAACCACTGGAGCAAAGATGGTCGAGCGCTTGTAGCCAAGGCAACCGCAACGGGTGATCTTCGGTCCTCTGTTGAGAGAGCCATCGGGCTCCTCGGCAAACTAGGCCAGCTGATCAGTCCAGGGGATAGAGTCCTAGTGAAACCGAATTTCAATAGTCCTGACCCCTTCCCCGGTTCCACCGACCTCGATTTTCTGCAAGTGGTGCTTGAGCTGCTTTTAGAGCTCGGGGCGAAGGTGACGGTGGGCGAAAGCTCTGGGGGGATCTGGAGGCCCACCAAGAAGGTAATGCAGAAACTCAATGCGTTCGAGCTCACCCGCCGCCTCGGGGTGGAGCTCGTGGCCTTCGAGGAACAGGACGATTGGGTGAGGGTCAACATCCGCGGGGATTATCTGGGTTCCGTCACCGTGCCGCGCATAGCCTACGAAGCTGACAAGTTGATATATTTGCCTTGCATGAAAACGCACAACCTGGCCCGCTTCTCCGGTGCGCTAAAGCTAGCAGTGGGTCTCATGCACCCCGGCGAGCGGCGAGCCTTGCATGCCCGTCACCTGGAGGAAAAGGTGGCCGAGATCAGCCTCTTCCGGCAGCCAGACCTTATAATCATGGATGGTCGAAAGGCCTTCGTCTCCGGAGGGCCGGACAAGGGCGAGCTGGTGGAGCCAGGGATATTGCTGGCCTCGGGAGACCTGGTAGCCACCGATGTGGAGGCCATGAAGGTGCTTCTGACCTACAAGGCCAGGAACAAACTTTTGGCCGACCCCTGGCGGTCTCCTCAAATCGTCACCGCCTCGAGGCACAACCTAGGGGCGGTAGGGAACTACCTTGTAGTAAGTGAAACCTGAGCCAGGGCCAACCTGAGGCCATCAGCGGCTGAAGAGGGCGCGAAGCACCCCAGAGAGATTCAGCCACAGGGGCAGCGCCGGCCACTCCAGTTCCTTCTTCTCACAGATGGTGGAGCGCTCTAGCTTTCTCAGGTTTAGCTGTTGTCCGCCTTTGGCCAGCCGATCCACCTGGTTTACCAAGTTCAGGGACTCCCTGATTCGGGACTCGACCGAGTGGGCTGTTTGAGAGGAGAGCAGGCCGTGCTCGAGCTTGAGTTCGTTAAACTTGAGCGCGGCCTCATAGGTGGCAGCTACCAGTTCGTCTCGGTTCAGCCAGCGAGTCTCGTAGTTCAGCATGTACTTCCAGCTCGGCTCCAAGAGTGCCCGGCGATGTTCCTCCAGGCTGCGAAACAGGAGCTTATAGCCAAATTTCTCCGGTTCCTCGAAGGCCTGGCTGCCGGGGTCGAGGAAGGGGGCCAGGGGGGAAATCTGAGGGTGAAGCCTCCTCTCCGGATCCAGCTCCCGAAGTAACCCTCGGCAATAGGTTGCTGTCTCCACCGCCAAGGAAAAGTCCTGCCGGGGAAGTCCGATCATGAAGAAAAGGTCAAAACGCTTGCAGCCAGCCTTGAGGGCCTCCTCAACCGTCTTCTCCACCTCCTGGTTAGGATACCCCTTCCCAAAGGCCTGGCGCACTCCCTCATCATGAGACTCGATGGAAAACTGGATGTTAAATTGCGGAGCAGCCTTCCTGACCTGGTCAAAGAATTCCTTCCCGGCTGGGGAGAAAAGCTCCAGGACCAGAGGGACCCTGATCCTCTGGGCACGAAGCTCTCCCAGCAGTTCCTCAGCATATTCCTCTCCTGGCTGGCGAATATCCCCAATGATGAAGACCGGCCCCCTTAAGTATTTCTGGACGCTGCGAATGTCTTGAACGAGCAGCTTTGGACTGCGATAGGCTGGCTTATCCCGGCGGTAGAACCTTCGGAAGGCATAGGCCGAGCCACCACAGGTAACGCAATTATGGGTGCACCCACGGCAGGTAAGTGCCATGGTGATGGGATAGCTCAGCCAGTTCCGAAAAGGCAGGATGCTCAGGAGGTCTCGATGCCTTATCACCAGGCGGGTGGGATAATCGTAGTCCAAGGGGAAATCATCGAGAGAGGAAGGTACCAAAGAGAGGGGATTATGGTGCGGCACTCCGGCGTCATCCTTCCAGCTCAGGTTGGGAACTTCCTCAATCGGCAACCCCTTCTTCAGTCGAGTTAAGAGTTCGAGGAGGGGCACCTCAGCCGAATCGCCCCGAATGACGAAGTCGACCTGGGGATACTGAATCAGCTCCTCGCGGAAATAAGTGGCCGAAAGGCCGCCAAAGACCACCTTGGAATCGGGGTGGTGCCGCTTGACGATTCTCGCCAGCTCGAGGCTGCCATGGGCGTGGGGAAGCCAATGGAGGTCTATCCCAAAGACCCGTGATCTAAGCTTGGCGATGAACTCCTCCGCATCAAAGCTCGGGCTCCGCAGCATGCGGCTGGCAATGTTCACCACCCGGCAACGCAGGCCATGTCTTTCCAGATAGGCTCCCAAGCTGACGAAGCCGATGGGATACATTTCAAATACTGGAGCCGGAGGGATGACATCGCTGATGGGGCCATAAAAGATGGAGCGCTGCCTGAAGTCGTAGTTGGAAGGGGCATGAAGCAGCACTAAGTCCAGCTCTGACATCCAGATTAAATGGTAAATTGCCCAGCTGCGAAAATCAACCCAAATCAGTCCCATTTGAATAGCCCCAAAATGACCGAAGGAACTAAACTGCCGATGCGTGTCAAACCTTTTTGGTGATTCAATAACCATCCGTTGGGTTACATTTCAGATGATTTAAATCCCAATATTGCATCAGCAATCAAAATGTGCTATCATCTTCGCTGCCAGCTTAACCGA
>CAZYDA010000019.1:0-12196 GCA_964645275.1 uncultured Dehalococcoidia bacterium
AGGCGAACACCGCTGCCACCACCACGAAGGCAATCAGGATGATGGCCGTCTCCAGCCCGGTGATCCCTTTCTGGCCCCGATGGACTTTCGTCAGTTTTGTAAGCATTCCCTCCTCCTTTCAACGTGTTTTTTGTGTCTCTTCTAATCTTGAACCAATTACGCTAGTCACACGTTCTCACCCCCTACTCAATCAAGCTGGTTTATTGTCTTGATCTTAGCAGGCATGGTGCGTTCGATCGTGAGCACCGCTCCCTTTGGCGGCTTCACCTCTATGGTGAAAGTGCGGTTGGTCCCAAGCTTCTCGCTATCGCTTCCTGCGTGGTTATTTATGTAGGAGAGGTCCACAGTAATCTGGAACTTCTCGTCATCCTCCAGCAGGTTATCATCATCATCCTTCCCTATAGCAGTCTTAGTCCAGGCGAGGTCAGTGACCTGTTGATATTCATCACTATAGGAAATTATGACCTTATGGCTCTTAGAGCTCTCGTCGCTCAGGATGCCGTCATCGTCCGCATCAGTTGTGGTAGAAAAGTCAATTGGCTCCCCTCCTAAGACATTGGCCACAGTAAAGACCAACTGGTTGGCATAGGCCTTCATTGGGTCAGTGGTGTTGAGAACGGGCTGCGTCTCGATGATGTCGAGGTAAATGTCAACTGCGCCAGGGTCCTCATTGGCATAAAGCCCTACGCTCTTCACCGCGTCGTAATTGCTGGTGGTGCCTGATAAGCTCACCGTCACCTTGTGCCAGCTAGCATCCAGAGCCGAGCTGGGGATATCCAAGGTCTCGTCCTGGCTGCTGCCAGTGTCCGACTCGCTGAGGAAGAGCTGCAGGTCGCCATCATTAAGCGTGAGAGCGCTGCTCGTTTTGATCCAGAAACTCACGCTGCTGCAATTGCTCAGATTCCAGGAGCCTCCATTAGGGGTAACATCGGTGTAAGCCACCACCCCAGAACTAAAGCCATCGGCGATGGATAGCTTAGCGCTGTGGCTGCCCTCTATATAGGTGTTGCCATCAGCGCTGGTCGTTACGTTAGCATCATCGCCAGCCGTCCAAGCACTTTCACAATCATCGATCTCACCGAGGCCATGGGCTACGACTCCACCCTTAAGCTCAAGCGTGCTCTGGGTTTCTTCAAGCCCGGAGTAGACTGCCTCCTGGCTCTTCTGCGTGGAGAACAGCCCGGCTGAAAGCGCCGTGTAGGCGAACACCGCTGCCACCACCACGAAGGCAATCAGGATGATGGCCGTCTCCAGTCCGGTGATCCCTTTCTGGCCTTGGCAAATTCGAACGAATTTTTTTAATTCCTCTACCATGCTCTCCTCCTTTCGTTCCGTTTTATACGTCCTTAGAACCTTCAGGTAATTTTAAGCTTTCCCTCCGTATCACACTTCTTCTCACCCCCTTATCTCCCTAATGATTTTCCGATGCAGGCCAATGTCTGCACCACCAGCTCTTAATGCAAGTTTATGAGCTGATTTACCCTCGCCGGAATGGTTCGTTCGATGGTGAGCACTGCCCCGCTGGGAGGCTTCACCTCCAAGGCGAAGGTATCATAAGCCCCCAAGTCCTGTACTCCCGAAGCGGAGAGATCCACTGTGATCTGAAACAGCTCATCCTGATCCAGCAGGTTGTCATCGTTGCTCTTGTTTAGCTTTTCTACCATCCACTCCGTGCTGGCCACATACTCGTTGTTGTCGTGATAGGAGATAACCACTACGTTCTCATCGTTTGAGGTATCAGTGAAATCGATTGGCTCAGCGCCGGCCACCAGACCTGCCGTAAAGTAAATTTTGGTTATGTTTCCATTACTCATTTCAGCTACGACATCTCCCTTAAGCTGCAAAGTGCTCTTGGTTTGCTCCAGTCCAGCATTAACTGCCTCCTTGGTCTTCTGCGAGGAGAATATGCCCGCGGAAAGAACCACGTAGGAAAAGACTGAAGCCACCATTACGAAAGCGATCAGGATGATGGCTGTCTCCAGCCCGGTAATCCCTCCCTCCCTCGCATTTAACCGCCACAGCTTGGTCAGCACTCTGGCCTCCAGTTCAGGCTTATTTAACTCTAACCCCTCGCTCGTCTCCTGACCACTAGGGCATCCCGGATCTGTGGTTGGCATTACCTCTGAAAAAGTACTCCAGAAAAACCCGAGATTTTTTTGGGCAATTACCCTCACAGGAAATAGGAGCTAGCTCCGTTCCATGGCTGGGAAAATCGATGGCATCATAGGCTGTGAAAGTTAATCCTTCCTAGGGAGCGCTCGATGAGTACCACGTCTCCGGTGAGATTGTGCGCAGTGGAAGAGCAAGAGATTTATCGGGAAATGTATAAGTCAGCGCTAACCTCAGATTCCCCCATTCAATTGTTGGAGGTTCTCAGTAATGGAGATGGCAAAGCCATAAGAGAGGCTGTCATCTCCCTTGAGCCAGATGTCTTACTGTTAGGGACCAGGAAGCTGGGGGAGGAGATGATTGAGGAACTGAGGCAAATCCGTTCCCTCTGCCCCAGCATGGGCCTGGTTATCCTGCTCCTGCTCTACAGCGACCAAACCCTTAAGCCCCTTCGCCTCTTGGCACTCAAAGGCCAGGGGGGACTGGCCCTCTTCCTCAAGCAATCCCTCAGTCAGGTTAGGCAACTCTGCAACATCATCCTGGCAGCAAGTCAGGGACAGATCATCCTTGACCCAACGCTGGCCGCCTCCCTTCTGATAGAGAAGCCTGAGCACAGCTTCCTCAAACAGCTAACCGCCCGCGAGCTCGAGATCCTCAGCCTCATCGCCCGGGGCTATACCAATGCAGCCATAGCCGATGCCCTCTACATAGATATCAAGACGGTAGAACATCACATAAATAGCATGTATGCCAAGTTGCGCGCTGAAACCAACTTCAACCACCGACACCCCCGAGTGAGCGCTGCTCGTCTCTATCTGGAGGCCGCCGGAGAGCTCCTGCCTCAGCATTCAGATCGGGAGGGGCGTCAGGATGACCACTCGCCTTCAACTGAAAGCCTCTTCCCCTGGGGTTCCTCAGTAGTAGCACAGCATCTCTTAAGATAGTCAAGGGTTGGATGCCGTATCACAGTACCTCTGGCGGGGGCAAGTTGCCCCCGCCAGGGCCCTCGTGAGGCGACTAAAGTACTATGGTAACATCCTACTAAAGTTCCATCTTTCTTCGTTGACCCCAAACCTACTGACAGGGGATAATTGTGTAAACCACACATGGGCAGAGCCATAACTCAACAGGTCGCCTCTTGCAGCCATTGAACTGTATCATTTGATATATTTAGTAAGGAGACTGCAGGATGTATGATGATTGCAGAGGGGTGCGGCTGTGTGTGGCAGAAGAGCAGGAAATATACCGGGAAATTTACAGGGTGGCCTTCTCGTCAGAGGTCCCCATCCAGCTCGTAAAAATTCTTGGTGGCAGAGACACTGGCACTATAAGAGAGGCTGTCATCTCCCTTGAGCCAGATGTCTTACTGTTAGGGACCAGGAAGCTGGGGGAGGAGATGATTGAGGAACTGAGGCAAATCCGTTCCCTCTGCCCCAGCATGGGCCTGGTTATCCTGCTCCTGCTCTACAG
Source organism: uncultured Dehalococcoidia bacterium (assembly GCA_964645275.1). Lineage (GTDB taxonomy): Bacteria > Chloroflexota > Dehalococcoidia > SZUA-161 > SpSt-899 > CAZYDA01. The sequence continues at coordinate 3,580 of CAZYDA010000019.1, forward strand.
CGACCAAACCCTTAAGCCCCTTCGCCTCTTGGCACTCAAAGGCCAGGGGGGACTGGCCCTCTTCCTCAAGCAATCCCTCAGTCAGGTTAGGCAACTCTGCAACATCATCCTGGCAGCAAGTCAGGGACAGATCATCCTTGACCCAACGCTGGCCGCCTCCCTTCTGATAGAGAAGCCTGAGCACAGCTTCCTCAAACAGCTAACCGCCCGCGAGCTCGAGATCCTCAGCCTCATCGCCCGGGGCTATACCAATGCAGCCATAGCCGATGCCCTCTACATAGATATCAAGACGGTAGAACATCACATAAATAGCATGTATGCCAAGCTACGCGCTGAAGCCAACTTCAACCACCGACACCCCCGAGTGAGCGCTGCCCGCCTCTATCTGGAGGCCGCTGGAGAGCTCCTGCCTCGATGTTCAAACTACTTGGCAGGTCACTAGGAGCACAGCTTGGGTGATCTGGATCAGGAAGTTAAAGGTAGAGGAACAGTTGACTCAGATTCCAGATGAGTACGCCACAGAGGAAGAGGATGGATGGAAAAAGAAACCTACCCGGGATAAGCCAAGCGAGAAGCAGAGGGATGACCAACTTCACCAATAGAAGTTCCTCTGGCCTGCTCAACAGCCCCTGTATCCAGGGATTAAGTTCTTGCAAGCCCAAGGACGTAGCTAAGCTCGTCAGAATCAAGTCTAGCTGATTCAGCAATACAAAGGTGAGCTTGCTCGCAATACTGCACCTGAAGCTGAGCGCAGAATCCCATAGGTTGGATGCCATTTAATACCAGCTGCCCTCACCTTCATTATAACTGAGCCTTTCTCTAGCAGCAAGCGCGGCAATTGAAGTAAGCTAGCTCTGAGGACCCGACTGCCTGAAGTGCTTGACCCGGCGCTCGAACCTCCCCCGCTCCAGCATTACCCGCTGACCACAGCTAAGACACCTTATTCCGATATCTGCCCCCATCCGCGTCACCTCCCACTCCCAGGAGCCACAGGGGTGCTTCCTCTTCAGCCGCACCACGTCGCCAACCTTAATCTCCATGGCGGACCCGGTTTATCTTGTTCCTCAGCCTCTGTGCCTCCTGACGCGCCGCGGAGGCGAAATCCCGACCTCGAGAAGCATAAAGAACCCCCCGGGAGGAATTGATGACGATCCTCTCCCCACCATATCTCACCGCCGACTCCAGGTCGCCTCGCTGAGCCCCCACCCCGGGGATCAGAAGGGGCATCTCCGGGCAGAGTTCCCTCACCCGCCTCAGGCCTTCAACCTGGGTCGCCCCCACCACCAGCCCAACGTTTCCGCGAGCGTTCCACTCCTTCGCCTTGCGGGCCACCAGCTCGAAGAGGCGAAGCTCCCCGCCGAAGGCCTGGAAGTCGGAGGCACCCGGGTTGGAGGTGAGACAGAGGACGAACACCCCCCTATCGGCGTATTCGAGGAATGGACGAAGGGAGTCCTCGCCCAGGTACGGATTGACGGTGACGGCATCAAAGCCAAACCAATCGAAGAGAGCCCGGGCATACTTCCGACTGGAATTGCCGATGTCACCCCTCTTGGCATCCCCGATCACCGGGATCTCGGTCGGGATAAACTCGAGCATCTTCTTTAAGGTGGCCAGGCCCTCCAGCCCTAGAGCTTCGTAGAAGGCCAGATTGGGCTTGTAGGCGCAGACCAGATCGGAGGTGGCCTGAATTATCTCCCGAAGGAAGTCAAGTAGCTTAACCTTGGGCATGAGCTCCGGGTCAGGATCGAGCCCCACACAGAGGAGGCTGTTGTTCTTCAGTGAGGCCTGTTTGAGCTTCTCGATGAAGTTCAACTTCCCCTCCAGCTGCCTTCTTCGAGTTTCCTTAGGGCTAGTTCGATGCGCTCGAGGCATCTCTTCCTTCCCAGCACGGCCATGGTCTGAAACAGAGGCGGGGCGGCGGTGCGGCCGGTCACCGCCACGCGAAGGAGCCCAAACAGTTGGCCGGCCTTGAGCCCCAGCTCTGAGGCCAGAGGGCGCAGCAGACCCTCAAGCTCCTCGGTGGAGAAATCCGCTAAGCCCTTGAGTCTTTCCAGGCTTATGTGGAGGGCCTGGCGAGCGTCTTCACCTGATAGGCCGCGGTCGAGCAGAAGGGCAGGATCATAGGAAAGTTTGTCGAGGAAGAAGAAAAGAGCGTACTCCGCAGCCTCGCCCAGCAGGGTTACCCGCTCCTGGATGAGGGGTACGATCTGGGCCACATAATCCCTCGAAAAGGATTTCCGGGCCTCTGGCGGGAGGTCCCTCTCCAGGAAGGGAAGAAGCCTTTTAAAATATTCCTCCTGGCTTAGTCGGCGCAGGTAGATCCCATTCATCCACCTTAGTTTCTGATGATCGAAGATGGCGGCCGTCCTTCCGATGCGCTCCAGGGAAAAGTGGCGCACCAGTTCCTCCCGGCTCAGGATCTCGGTGTGATCGTCCAGAGACCAGCCCAGAAGGGCCAGGAAGTTCAGCACAGCCTCCGGGAGATAGCCCTGCTCCTGGAATTCAATGATCGAGGTGGCACCATGGCGCTTGCTCAGCTTTGAGCGGTCAGGCCCGAGGATCATGGGAAGGTGAGCAAAGAATGGCGGTCTCCAGCCCAGGGCTTGGTAAAGTAACACATGTCGCGGCGTGCTGGAGAGCCATTCGTCAGCCCGAAGCACGTGCGAAATTTGCATCAAATGGTCATCTACTACGCTGGCCAGATGATAGGTCGGATAGCCATCGGACTTGAGAAGTACGAAGTCATCCAGCAGCTCATTCTTGAAGGTTATCTCCCCGCGGATGAGGTCCTCGAACTTGGTCTCCCCCTCGAGGGGGGTTTTGAAGCGAACAATTGGCTTTATTCCCTGTGATTCGCGTTCTCTTCTCTCCTCTTCACTCAGGTTGCGGCAGTGACGGTCGTATTTAGGCGGCTGCCTGCGGCGGATCTGCTCCTGACGCATCCGCTCCAGTCGCTCGGGAGAACAGTAGCAAAGATAGGCCTGGCCTTCAGCTACTAGCCTCTGAGCATATCTTTGGTAAATGTGGAGACGCTGGGACTGAAAATAGGGTCCGTGCTCTCCCCCCACCTCCGGCCCCTCATCCCAGTCAAGTTCCAGCCAGCGCAGGCTCTCCAGTATGACCTCCACCGCCCCCTCCACTCTTCGAGCCACATCGGTGTCCTCAATGCGGAGGATGAACCTCCCGCCATTGTGGCGAGCAAAGAGCCAGTTAAAGAGAGCGGTGCGGATGTTGCCCACGTGGGGGAAGCCGGTAGGGCTGGGAGCATACCTCACGCGAACCTGGTTCATCATCTTAATTCTATCATTTCCGCTTCAACCTTTACAAAACTTTAAGCTTGGAATATACTAAACCACGCAGGAGACGCATGGCTCAGGTTGAACGAAGTATTGCGGAGATAAACGAGAAGATCCGCCGTGGCCAGGCAGTGGTGATGACGGCAGAGGAGGTTATTAAGCTGGTGGAGGAGGAGGGACTGGAGAAGGCGGCGCGGAAGGTGGATGTGGTCACCACAGGGAGCTTTGCTCCCATGTGTTCCTCAGGCGTCTTCCTAAACTTTGGCCACACCCAGCCACGGATAAAGCTTGGTGGTGGCAAGGCCTATCTCAATGATGTCCCCCTCTACACCGGGCTAGCGGCGGTGGATGTCTACTTGGGCGCCGCTGCCCTGCCTGAGGATGACCCTCGCAACAAGGTTCACCCGGGGCACTTTAATTACGGCGGAGGGCATGTAATTGAGGAGTTGGTGGCTCGCAAGGATGTTAAGCTCACAGCCACGGCCTACGGGACCGATTGTTACCCTCGGAAGAGATTGGAGACCTGGATCAATCTGGACGACATCAACGAGGCCATCCTCTTCAACGTTCGAAATTGCTGCCAGAATTATAATGTGGCAGTAAACCTCTCCGACCACACGATTTATACCTACATGGGGGTATTGAAGCCCAACTTAGGGAATGCCAATTACTGCAGTGCTGGCCAGCTTTCCCCCCTTCTCAATGACCCCTACTACAAGACCATAGGCGTGGGGACGAGGATATTCCTGGGAGGTGGAGTGGGGTACGTGGCCTGGCATGGCACTCAACACAATCCTGATGTTCCGCGAGGGCTGAATGGGGTGCCCAAGGGAGGAGCTGGGACGCTGGCAGTCATTGGGGACCTCAAACAGATGAAGCCGGAATGGCTCAGGGGAACCAGTATTCTGGGCTATGGGGTGAATCTAACGGTGGGGATTGGGATTCCCATCCCCATCCTCTCGGAGGAGATCCTGCACTACACCGCGGTGAAGGATGAGGAAATCTTTGCTCCGGTGGTGGACTACAGTGAGAGTTATCCTCAGGGAAAGTCTGAGGCGCTGGCCGAGGTAAGCTATGCTGAGCTCAAGAGCGGGAAGATAAACCTCCAGGGAAAAGAGGTGCCTACGGCCTCACTGTCCAGCTATTTTAAGGCGCTGGAGATCGCCAATATCCTGAAGGAATGGATCAAGAGGGGTGAATTTCTGCTGACCGAGCCAGTGGCTCCACTGCCTGGGGTGGAGTCCGGAATAAAGTTCAAGCCCCTTAAGGAGCGGCCGATAGAGCAGGAGGAAGCTTGAGAGAGAGGGAATTTGTAGTCTGTCACTCTTGTGGCAGGAGGATGAGGATACCTCCCGGGGAGCCACCCTGTCATTTCATGGAAGGCTGGTTTACCCTTTCACGTTGGCAGGGTCCACATATGGTTAAGCAGTATAACTTCTGCTCTCTCACCTGCCTTAAGCTCTGGGTGGACAAAGAGTTGCCTGAAATACCACAGGTCTTCCTGAAGTCGCTGGAGGAAGAGTGAGATGGTGGTCTCCCACCGCGTGGTGCTGAGATTCCCCCATCAGCTGGTGGATCAGCCGATAGTCTACCGGCTGGCCAGGGACTTCAACCTCGAGTTCAACATCCTGAAGGCCTCGATCGTGCCCAAGGAGCAAGGGTTCGTGCTCATGGAGCTCACCGGCGAGGAGGAGGATTATGAGAAGGGTACCCGGTTCCTGGGCGAGCTAGGGGTAGAGGTTCAGCCAATCAGTCAGGATGTGGTGCGAAATGAGTCGAGGTGCACTCATTGCGGTGCTTGTGTAGCGCTTTGTCCCACTGGTGCCCTCCACGTGGAGGGGCCCTCGAGGCAGATAGCCTTTGACAGCGCCAAGTGTATCGCCTGCGAGCTTTGTATTCTGGCCTGTCCTCCAAGAGCCATGGAGGTGCGCTTCTGAATACCCCGCAAAATCCAGAGGATTTCAAGGGATCCCCCAAAGTTCTTCGAATTTTTGGGGGAACTGTATGTATGAGCTGAGAACCTATCGCACCTGGGTGAGGGATGAGGATCTAGTTTGCTTTGAGGTGGTGGTGAAGGAGACGGATCTTTTCATCAGGGCCGAGAAAAACCTTCGCCGGAAGGCCTTGAGAGCCATCCTGAAGCATCGCTCCTCCCTGGAGAAATATATCGAGCGGCATCCGGAGTTCTTGAGAACTCTCAAGCCAATCAAGGTGGATGCAGAGGCGCCTTATATTGTGAGGGAAATGGCTCAGGCGGGTGAGAGAGCCTCAACCGGCCCGATGGCTGCTGTGGCAGGAGCCATCGCCGAGTGCGTTGGTCGGGAGTTGTTCCCCTTCTCTTCGGAGATCATCGTGGAGAATGGCGGTGACATCTTCATGAAGCTGGAGAAGAGAAGGCTGGTGGGGATCTATGCTGGCGATTCACCACTGAGCGGTCGAATCGCCCTAGAGATAGAGCCAAACGAGACCCCCTTGGGGGTTTGCACTTCCTCTGGAACGGTAGGGCCCTCCCTCAGCTTTGGACGAGCAGACGCGGTAGTTGTCCTCTCCCATTCCGCTGCCCTGGCAGACGCAGCGGCCACGGCGATCGGGAATCAGATCAAGGGGGAAGGTGATATCCCCCGAGGGCTGGAATTGGCCCGGGATATTCCAGGGGTGAGGGGGGTGGTCATCATCAAGGGTCAGGAGATGGGGCTCTGGGGGAAGGTGAATATAAGGCCGGCTACAGCGACCTTTCACTGAAGGATTAATCTGCGGCAGACGTGTTTAAGACTTTGAGAGAGGACGTTCAAACGGTCTTCGCCCGTGATCCGGCAGCGCGCAACCTGCTGGAGGTCCTTTTCTGCTATCCAGGACTTCATGCTCTCTGGCTGCATCGAATTGCCCACTGGCTCTGGAAGCACAGGCTCAGATTTCTCGGGAGGCTGATCTCCCATTTGAGCCGTTTTCTCACCGGTATCGAGATCCATCCCGGTGCAGTGATCGGGCGGAGGTTCTTCATTGACCACGGGGCCGGGGTAGTGATCGGGGAAACCGCCGAGATCGGCGACGATGTGACCCTCTATCAAGGAGTGGTTCTGGGCGGCACGACCCTAGAGAAGAGGAAGCGCCATCCTACCATTGGCAACCGGGTGATCATTGGGGCAGCAGCGGTGGTGCTGGGTCCCATCGAGGTGGGTGATGGAGCCCTCATCGGGGCTAACTCGGTGGTGATCAAGCCGGTGCCACCAGGGGCTACGGTGGTGGGGATACCGGGTCGGGTGGTTGGCGACCGACGCAGGCCGGTAATAGACCTAGAGCATGGGAAGCTCCCTGACCCGGTGGCCGAGGCGATCGAGAAGCTGCGAAGGGAGCAGCTAAAGCTCGAAGAGCGCCTTAAGGCCCTGGAACAGCTCCTTGCCCGAGAGGTGGGCCCGGAGGAGAAATCCTGAGCCCGCTCTAGGCGAGACTCTACTGGATGGCAAAGGTTACCTGAACGGTCAGGCTTATGGTCTGCTCCCCCGGACTTATGGGGGTTGGGGTAGGGGCTGGGAGGGGCGCTCCTTCAGCTTTGAAGTAGGTGATTGGGCGAGGGTAATAGTAGCCGGTGCTCTCACTGATGTAGGTTGGCTTGCCCAATTTTACCCCGGCCAGTTGGGCTAATTCCTGAGCCTTAGCCATTGCCTCAGCCATGGCTTCCTTTCTTGCCTGAGCGTAGAAGGGCTTGGGGTTCTCTACCTGGAAGCTTATTCCTTGAACTCGAACGAAGTCTCCGCCAGCCTCGACCACGGCGTCGAGTATCTCTCCAGCCTTTTCCACCTCCCTGACCTTCGCTGTTACCAGGTTGCTCACTCGAAAGCCCAACAGGACCTCTCGCTTGGCCTCCTGATCATATTCTCGCACCGGCTGAATGCTGAATTGGTAGGTCCGAATGTCCCTCTGAGCCACCCCATTCTTCTGGAGCGTCTTCAGAACTTGGCTCATGACCTCAGCTGCTTGAGAGCGAGCCTCGGCGGCGGTCTTTGCCTGAGCCTCAACCCCTAGGTTGATGAGAGCCAGGTCGGGCTTTACCTTTACCTGACCCTGCCCGGTCACCTGGATGCCGGTGGCCTGGTAGGGGAACACCATGCTTCCAACTCCTGCGGCCTCCGGAGGGGGAGCACCCGGTGGAGCTCCTCCAGCTTTGCAACCCAGCAAGGCTGAACTTAAAACCAGGATCGTCACCAAACTGGCTGCCAGCCACTTTCTCATCCCAACCTCCTTGCGCCTTGATAGGCCGGAGTTCCGGCCTCCATGTAGAAGACGCCCGCGGCCTACAGGCTGCTCACCTGTTTGCGGGCAAAGCGGAAGGGAATTAACCTCGTAGATACCCGATTCGGGTGAAGAGGGCGTCTTTGAGCAGGATGAGAATCAGGGAGGGCAGAACATACTTCGCCTTTCGGGAGAACAGGATCTTTGGGGAGACCCGGGCTCTCATCCGCTTTAGAACGCCGTCCCTTTTCAGGAGTTCCCTCGCCTCCGGGGTTCGCGGGAGCTTCTTCAGGGAAGCCCCAAAGCGAAGGCTTTTCCTCCAGATCTCGGAGAGGCTTTGCATTTCCATATGTTGTACCGCACCGGGAATTAGCCCCACCTTCTGAGTCAGCTTGTAAGCCCGGTAATAGAGCAGGGCGTGGTCGAAGTGAATCACTGACTTTAAAAGGTCTTCTGGCATCTCCTCAAAGACCTTTTCCAGTATCCAGCGCTTGAAGAAGCGAGGGAGTACCTCTCCTCTTATTGGGTGAAACTCCTTCAGGCTGTGAGAGATCACCCGGTCGGCATCGAAGAGCTTCTGCACCCAGTTTTGAGGTCGGTAAGACCTCTCCTCCAGGCAGAGCATATCATAGCTCTGGAAGAGGGTCACCGCCTTCTCTATGACCCCTGGAGCGAGAACCTGATCAGAATCGAGAAGGAGGATAAAGCTGCCCTTGGATTCCTTAAAACCTAAGTATCTGGCTCCCAGAAGGCGCCAGTCAGTAAGGACGACCTTTGCACCAAAGCCCTCGGCTATCTCCCGAGTACGGTCCTGGCTGCAACTATCCACTACGATCAACTCCAGGTTTTCGTAGGTGGAGGACAGCACGGCACTGAGGCAGGTCTCGAGGGTCCTTTCAGAATTGAAAGTGGGAATGTTAACCGATACCAGCGGTCCTTTGGCGTTCAAGTTCGGCTTCCCAATCTTGCTGCGCCTAGTATACTTCCCCCGAAAACAGGCGTCAAGATGTCGAACAAGACGGGAAGGGCAAGGCAGATACCGAGTTGCGTCAAAATAAATGGTTACCGAGAAGCATTGGTTGCCTCATATA
>CAZYDA010000020.1:0-12017 GCA_964645275.1 uncultured Dehalococcoidia bacterium
CATTGGGGCCAGCTTCTGGGCCACAAACCCGGCCACCTCCTGCATGGTCTTCCCTCGCACCAGCACTGCCAGGTCATAATCCCCTGACACCAGGTAAACGGAGTAAGTTTCAGGGAAGCGATAGATTCGCTCGGCCACCTCGTCGAAGCCCCGGTCACGCTGGGGTTGCACCTTAACTTCAATGAGGGCCCAGACCCCCTCTCCCTCCAGCTTGTCCCAGTTGATGATGGTCTTATACTTTACGATGAGTCGCTCCTCCTCTGCCTTCCTGATGGCCTCTTTCACCTCAGGGAGGGGTCGACCAAGCAGAGCAGCTATGCGCTCCGGGGTAAGGCGGGCATCCTCCTCCAGCAATTTCAGGATCTCCTTCATTGGTCTCCTCCAATTGTGTCTAAAATACCGCTTTGTTTCCTCTTCACGGACCACTCATCGGCCGATTCATGGTAACAGAGCTCGAAGAGGCCCCTGCCTGAGCGGACGAGAAAGTGACGCTCGCCTGGCTCCAGCCAGGCCTTCTTCACCTCCTCTACCCGTTGAACCTCCCCCTCCCAGAGGAAGGATTCAGGCCGCTCAGGATAGAGATAACCCGAATAACACCAGACCTTTGCTGGCCTCTCCATCTTTCCCCTGACTCTCAGGTATCATATCTCATGGAGCGAAAGTATGCAAGGATTGAGACGGTCACCAAGTCGTTTATTACGTCGTGATTACGCTTGCTCTTTTGACTCGGTTATTATACAATTGGCTAGTGAACTTTACCCAGGGATTCGGTGCTGTTTTCGCCCAGCGGCGACGGGCTAGGTTCTGGCCACGAACAGCACCAGTCGAGGGTAGTCAAGGAGGTCTAGATGTTCGTGGACAAGACCCTAGTCTGTCGGGATTGCGGTCGGGAGTTTATCTTCACCGCTGGTGAACAGGAGTTTTACCAGGCGCGTGGACTGTTGCATGAGCCCGCCCGCTGTCCGGACTGTCGAGCTGCTCGCCGGCAATCTCGTTACAACTATCGGGGGCCGCGGGAGATGTATCGGGCGGTCTGCGCTGCCTGCGGCGCGGAGTGCGAGGTCCCCTTCCAGCCCCGCGGAGACCGGCCGGTCTACTGCAGCGAGTGCTACGCCAAGATGCGCGACGAAGGCAAAATTTAAGCCGAGCTTCAGAGTAGCCACTTCTTTCCTGAGGTGACCGTCGGAGCCCTTCGGGTAAGGTTGTTCTTCCCCGAGAACCTTTCTCTCAAGGAAAAGAGAGGGAGGGTGAAGTCTATCTCCGCCAGGCTCAGGAGCCGCTTTAACGTCTCCGTGGCGGAGATAGATGACAACGAGGTCTGGCAGATAGCCACCCTGGGGGTGAGCTGTGTCAGCAATAGTGGGCGTCATGCCAATCAACTCCTCTCCAAGGTGATGGACTTTATTGAAGGAGCTCGAGGGGATGCCCAGATCTTGGATTACAAGCTGGAGATCCTGCATGCCTTGAAGAGCTCCGAAGCGAAGTGGCTGTAGGCTTAAAACCTGGCCCATCTTCCTTAAGGGCAGCGCTGGTTAGGAAGGTGCATCCTTCTCCGAATTCACCTGGCCCGAGGTGAGCGGAATGAATCCCCAAGATTTCGTGGAACACCTAACTGGGCTTCCCTTTTATCAGGGTCAGATTGTCCGCTGCCAGTCTCTCCCTCCCCGTGAGCCCAGCTATGGCACGCTTAGGAAGCCGCTTCATCCCCAGCTTGAGCTCGCCCTTAAGACCCTGGGCCTCCTCCCGCTTTACTCTCACCAGGCTGAGGCCATAAATCATGTCTCGGAGGGGAAGAACGTCATCATCTCCACCCCCTCGGCCAGTGGCAAGACCCTGTGCTATAACCTGCCGGTGCTGAATGCTGTCCTGGGGGAGGGGAGCCGGTCTCTCTATCTCTTCCCTACCAAGGCCCTGGCCCATGACCAGCTTCGAGTCTTGGGGGAGCTGGTTGCCGCCGGGGGGCTGAAGGTTAGGTACGCCAGCTTCGACGGCGACACGCCCTCGCCTGAACGAAAGGAGATAAGGGCCAGGGCCCAGGTGGTGCTCTCCAACCCGGATATGCTGCACCTGGGCATCCTGCCGAACCATACCTCCTGGTCGGCCTTTTTCTCTCAACTCAGGTTCGTGGTCATCGATGAGGCTCATGCCTATCGGGGTGTCTTCGGCTCGCACGTGGCCAACGTCGTCCGGAGACTCCGGAGAATCTGCCAGCACTACGGTTCCACCCCCCAATTCATCTGCTGCTCGGCCACCATTGCCAACCCGAGGGAACATGCTGAGAATCTGGTGGGATTGGAGTTTGAGGTGGTCACCCGCGATGGCTCCCCCTTCGGCGGGAAGGAATTTGTTCTCTGGAACCCGCCCCCCCTCGACCCTGCCCGTTCCCTCCGTCGGAGCGCCAACACTGAGGCCACAAAGCTCCTGGCCGAGCTCATAAGACACGGGGTTCGGAGCCTGGCCTTCGCCCGCACCAGGCGCCTGGTTGAGCTGATTTACCTCTACGTCCAGCGAGAGCTGGCGGACGAAGGAGGCCTGGCCAGACGGATAAAGCCCTACCGAGCTGGTTACCTGCCTGAGGAACGGAGGCAGATCGAGGAAGAGCTGCTCGAAGATAAGCTTCTGGCAGTGGTGGCCACCACCGCTCTCGAGCTGGGGGTGGATATCGGTGATCTGGAGGTCACCCTGCTGGTGGGCTACCCCGGGAGTATCTCTAGCACCTGGCAGCAGGCGGGGAGGAGTGGGAGGAGGGGCAAAACCAGCCTTTCCTTCCTCATCGGCTCGGAAAATCCCCTTGATCAGTATTTCATGCAGCATCCGGATTCTTTCTTTGAAAAGGAGTTCGAGCATGCCCTCATCTCCCCCTCAAATCCACACATCCTTGGCCCTCACCTCCTCTGCGCTGCCTGGGAAATTCCTCTAGGCCGAAGAGATACCCAATTCCTGGAAGGCTTTGAGGAGTTAGCAAAATACCTCGAAGGCGAAGGGTTGCTGCGCCAACGGGCTGGGCGGTGGTATCCGGCCCCTGGGCTTGCCTACCCCGCCCAGGAGGTTAATCTTCGCTCCGCCTCGGCCAGGAATTATCTCCTGGTGGAGGAGAATACCGGTGAGGTTTTAGAGACGGTCGAGGAAACGGTGGCCTTTTCCCAGATACACCCTGGAGCCATCTATCTTCATCAGGGGGAGTCCTATCTGGTGACCGAGCTGGATATTGGGAGTCGCACCGCCTATGTCTCACGAAGGGAGGTCGACTATTATACGCAGGCCAAAGAACTCACCGACCTTCGGGTCTTAAAGCTGAAAGCGGAGAAGAGGGTGGGGAGAGGGGAGGCCTATCTCGGCGAGGTGGAAGTGAGAAACCAAGTCATTGGATTCAGGAAGAAGCGCATCTTCACTGAGGAGGTGATCGGGGAGGAACCGCTGGATTTGCCGGTTCAGCAATTTGTGACCGTGGCCCTCTGGTTTGACCTCGCCCCAGGGACTGAGGAAGAATTAGCGAAGGAAGGCCTTGACCTGGCTGGGGGACTTCACGCTGCTGAGCATGCCGCCATTGCTCTGCTTCCCCTCTTTGCCCTTTGTGACCGAAATGATATTGGCGGCGTGTCCACACCCTTTCACCCCGATACCGGGAAGCCGCAGATCTTCATCTATGATGCTCACCCGGGCGGAGTGGGCCTGGCGGAGAAGGGCTTCGAGTTGGTGGAGGAACTCTGGCGAGCAACCCTGAGGCTCATCTCTGAGTGCCCCTGTGAGGAGGGTTGCCCCTCCTGTGTCCAGTCGCCCAAGTGCGGCAACAACAATCAGCCCCTGGATAAGAAGGCAGCTCAACTTATCTTCCAGAGGCTGCTTGAGGAGGCTAGCGAGCCTCGGCCCATGTCTTAAGCCGAGCCAGTCCCTCCTCGAGCTCCTCATCAGGGAGGGTGAGGGAGAGGCGGATATAGCCTTCGCCGTGCTTCCCGTAGCCAGTGCCTGGAGTGACTACCACTCCGGCCTCATCCAGGAGCTTGGTTGCAAATTCCTCTGAGGTGAAGTCCCCTGGGACTCGAGCCCAGATGTAGAGGCTGGCCAGAGGCTTTCTGGCCTGAAGCCCGAGCATCTTAAGCGTGGCCAGCAGCTTATCACGCCGGCGACGATAGACTTCATTATGCTTAGCTATGGCATCCTGTGGCCCGGAGAGGGCCTCGATGGCCGCCTGCTGGATGGCCTGGGGAATTCCTGAGTCGAGGTTGGACTTGAACCTCATTAGGGCCTCCACCAGCCTCCCGTTTCCCACCATCATTCCAATTCGCCACCCAGTCATGTTATAGCTCTTGGAGCAGGAGTGGAACTCCACCCCCACCTCCTTGGCCCCGGGCACCTGAAGGAGGCTCGGGGGCCGGTAGCCATCATAGGCTACTTCAGTATAGGCTGCATCGTGACAGAGGAAGAGATCGTATTTCTTGGCGAAGGCCACTGCCCGCTCGAAGAAGGGGAGGCCTGCCACCGCTGAGGTGGGATTGTTGGGGTAATTGAGCCACAGAACCTTGGCCCGCTGAGCCACCTCTGGGGGAATGGCATTAAGATCAGGCAGGAAGTCCTTTTCCTCGGTCAGAGGAAGAAAATAGGGCTCACCACCCGCCAACCTGGTGCTCGCAGAGTAGACCGGGTAGGCCGGATCAGGAACCAGGGCCAGGTCGCCGGGGTCGAGGAGGCAGAAGGAAATATGTCCGATCCCTTCCTTGGAGCCGATGAGCGGGAGGACTTCCTCCCGTGGATCAAGTTCAACCCCGAAGCGGCGCCGGTACCAGTCAGCTATGGCCTGGCGAAGTTCGGGTAGGCCTTCGGTCTCCGGATAACGGTGATTAAGCGGGTTGTGGGCTGCCTGGCAGAGACGCTCGATGACGTTAGTGGGGGTGGCGAGATCGGGGTCGCCGATCCCGAAGCTGATGACCCTCTCTCCTCTTGCTTTTTTCTCCGCTATCTTGCGACTTATCTCCACGAAGAGATATGGTGGCAACTTGCTAAGCCGCTCGGATAGTTCTGCCATCAGCCAAATTTTAACCTGGCTGACCGGGAAGCACAACTCCCCAAGGACAGGTTGCAAAATTTTCGGGGGATAGATTAGACTAAGGCCGCATGCAGAAGATCGTCTGGGACATGGATCCGGGCATTGACGATGCTCTGGCGCTGATCCTGGCCCTGAAATCTCCCGAGGTCGAGATTCTGGGAATCACTGCGGTGGCGGGGAATGCCCCGGTGGAGCTCACCTCGGCTAATGCCCGCCGGGTGCTGGAATACCTGGGGGTAAGTAGTATCCCCGTGGCTCAAGGGGCGGAGAAGCCTTTGAACCGAAAGCTGGCTGACGCCCGAAGTTTTCACGGCGTTGATGGACTGGGGGACTGTGGCCTCCCCCCGCCCACCACTCCCCTGCACTCCCAGCCAGCTCCGGCCTTCCTGGCCAATCTCATCCTGGAGAACCCGGGGGAACTGGTGCTCCTCGCCACCGGTCCACTCACCAACCTTGCCCTGGCCATGAAGTTACATCCCGGGCTGTCCCAGTTTTTGAAAGCCCTGGTTTTCATGGGAGGGGCCTATGAGCTCACTCCCTATGCCAAGGGCAATCAGACCCTCTTTGCTGAATTCAACATCTGGGAGGACCCGGAGGCAGCCCAACTGGTATTCAGTCAGTCGGCAGATCTTGTAGCGGTAGGACTTGACGTAACCCAGGATCCATCCACTTGGCTTACGAGAGAACATCTGGAAAAGCTGAGCCTGGGTCCGCCGGCGGCGCAGCTCGCTGCCCGGATCATTAGGCGGACTGTCGAGCGCCACGGGCACTGTGAGCTGCATGACCCGCTGGCGCTGGCTGCCATCATCTGGCCGGAGCTTTTCGAATTCACCTCTGCCCAGGTTGAGGTTATAACCCGTGGTCCGGAGAGGGGGAGAACCCTCCTGGCGAAGCGCGAGGGGGCAGATGTGCGGATAGCTCACAAGGTTGAAGGGGAGCGTTTCCTAAAGCTCTTCCTCTCGAGGTTACTGGAAGGGCGATAAAGCCCCCCAAAGTTCGAAGAATGTTTTGGGGATCCCGTATTTAAGAGGTACTAAAATGCCGAAGCTCCTCATCTGTGGAGCCATCAACTGGGACACCTGTCTCTTCGTGGAGCGCCTGCCCTTGCCAGGGGAGGAGGTAAGGGTGAGGGAAATAAAGCCGGTCTCTGGGGGAACTGGAGCCAACGTGGCCGTGGCGGCTGCCCGGATTCTCGGCCCTGGTGAGGTAGCCCTGGTGGGAGCTCTGGGACAGGATGAACTGGCGAAGGTTCAGCTCAACCTCCTTGAGAGGGAGGGAGTGGATGCCCGGGGGATTAAACTCCTTCGTGGAGAGGGATCGGGCCAGGCCTACATCCTCATCGAGGAGAGCGGACAGAACGTCATCGCCTCATATCTCGGCGCCAACACAGCGCTTAAGCCAGAGCACCTGAGGGGGACAGCCGCTCTTGTTCAGGCCTGTCGAGGGATGGTCCTTACTGACCCTCCCCTGGAGGTGGCCCAGGCGCTACTGGACCTGGCTGAAAGGGCTAAGCTCTCGGTCTTCTGGGACCCAGGAATTCTGCTTGAGAAAGCCTCGGATGAGGTAAATGCACAGCTTAAGCGAGCGAACACCCTCTTCCTCAACGAATCCGAGGCAGAGGCCCTCCTGGGAGTCTCCGAGCCAGGATCGGCTCTTAAGCGGCTTAGGGACTGGCCTTCCCGCCAGGTGGTGCTCAAGCTCGGGGCTCGTGGAGCAGCCTTAATCGAACCAGGTTCGGCCAAAATCATTCAGATTGCCGCTCTCCCCCTGGAGAAGCTGGGACTGAAGGTGGCTAGCACGGTTGGCTGCGGGGATGCCTTCGTCGGGACCTTCGCCGCCTACCAGGTGCTGGGAGCTGAGCCTCGAGAGGCGCTACTCCTGGCCAGCGTGGCTGCCGGGCTGAATGCCACCCGGCCTGAAACCCGGGGCAGTCCACGACGTGAGACCCTGGAGGAGGTGGCCCGACGTGCTCGACAGCTCGGCTTCACCCCAGTTTAAAAGGATCATAGAAACCAAGGCCAGGAGGCAAGGATGAAAGTCAAGTGGAATGATAAGGTTGCTGAGGTGCCCGTTCAGATGGAAGGCGCCAGCGGGGTGACCATGAAGATTCTTATCGGCCCTGAGGATGGCTCGAACAACATCATCCTGCGCTACTTCAAAGTTCTTCCGGGTGGGCATACGCCAAGGCACTCCCACAACTACGAACACCTGGTGAAGATTGAGCGGGGGAGGGGACTGGCAATCGGTGAGCGGGGCGAGCAGCATGAGGTTGGCGTGGGACAGAGCGTCTTTGTAGAACCAAACCGAGTGCATCAGTTCCGTAACCCCTTCTCTGAACCCTTTGAGTTCATCTGCATCATCCCCAATCCCGAAAAGGTCAACCTATAGAGGCTGCCCTGTGGCCCAGATGCTCCTGCAGAATTAGCTACTTACTTTAGGTAAGCTTCTGCGTTTTTAAATAAATTAGGTCCTTTGTCCTAGAGAGGTGGAAGCTGAGCTGAATATTCACCGGGATTGGTTCCACCGGGGAGCGGTTGTCCTGGGCTTCCTGGTGGCTGTTGCCCTGAGCTTTGTCTTCCCTCACCACCTGCGCGAGCCTGACTCCTGGGCCTATTACTACGCCATCAGGAACTTCTCCGAGGGCAGGCTGGTGGTGAGCGACCAACTCCATCAGCAGCAGGTGAGGGAGGCGGAGAGGCAGCATGGAAAGTTGATCCAGTACGTCCGGCTGGAGAATGGCAATTGGGCCTTGGAAAAAGCCCCTGGTTATGTATTCTTTGTCGTCCCCTTCGAAAAATTAGGAATTCCCCGAGCGGCCAATGTGATGCTGGGAGCAGGGGCCGTTCTGGTGCTCTACCTTTTCTTGAGGCGACTGCGGGATGAAAAGACCGCTTGTCTAGGTTCCTTGCTGCTGCTCTTCACCCCGGTCAGCCTTATCATGCTTCAGCGCAGCTATATGGCCATGTTCGGGGCCACCGCCTTTTTGGTGATGGGTGGGGGGCTTTATCTCCTCTATACACTACGGGAGGAAGGAGCAAGCCTCTGGATCCTTTTTCTAGCCGGGCTTTTCCTTGGTTGGTCGGTGGCTGCTCGCTACACTAACCTGCTGGTAGTCGCGGTGTTCGTCCTCCACTTTTTGGGCACGCGGCTTGCCAGGGTCTGGCGAGGGCAGTGGAGGAACACAACCAAGGAAGCCCTTTTTCTCGGTTCGGGAGCTCTCCTCCCCATGGCCGGGCTGCTGACTTACCATACATATGTTTTTGGCTCCCCTTTTGACTATGGCTATAAGCACAGCCATTTCCCCATCAAGTTTGCCCTCCAATACCTGGGGCAGGCAGGCGGGGGTTCTGTAGCTCTCCGCATCATTCAGGGCAACCTCAGGAACATGCCCATGGCCCTTTTTCTCGGGTTCCCTCTTCTGGCTTTGGCCATCCCGGGCTTGTTCTTCATCCTCTGGGAGAAACTATCCCGCAGGTCAGCCAATCCCTGGCCAGAGTTATCTTGGCCCATCCTCTTACTGCTGCTCGGATGGTTCCTCGGCGTGTTTGGCCTTTACTTCCTCTATGAGTGGACCAGTCCGCCGCCGATGGAGCAGCGTCACTTTATCGTGGTGGATCGTTTTTATCTTCCGGGGCTCTTCCCCCTGGTTGTAGTTTCCTCCCTGCTGCTGGTGCAGTGGTCCCGCAAGCTTATCCTCTCCCTGCTCGTCCTTCTCCTCGGGATGGGCCTGCTGCTTTACGTCCAGACGACCGTTGGCGGGCTTGGTTACCAGCCAGTAAGGCACCTTGGCCCCGGGCCGGTCCGCCAGGCTCAGCCTTCTCAATTCCGTGCCCCACCCTCCGAGCTCATTGAAAGGGTGCGCCGAGAGGTCAGGCTCTTCCCCACTAACCCTGGCAACCTCGATCAGCGGCTGCACATCCTCCAGGCTTGGTGGAGGGAGCTGAAAAGGGAGGGCTATCCCGTGGAACACATCTTGCCAGCCTTGCGGATGAGGAGGATTGAGAATCTGCGACGAAGGGGTAACCTGCAACAAGCCTCGGTCCTGGTGGATCAGGCCTTTAGGGCCCTGGAACAGATGGTGCGACGATGAGAAGATACTGGCCTCTCCTGCTCTTTGCCCTGGTTCACTTCCTCATCTTCCTCTGGTTTGCCCCTGCTACTCCTGCGGGACAGCCTGGGCGCTATATTTTCTTCGAATATGCCTCTAGGGTGATTCACGGTGAGCTGCCTTACCGTGACTTTCCCTTGGAGTATCCCCCTCTTTCGCTCCTCGTCCTTCTTCCGCCTCGTCTTTTTGCTGGTGACCTCCTGGGCTACTTGCAGGTCTTTGCCTGGGAGATGTTGCTGCTTGACCTCCTCGGGCTGGCGGTACTGGCTGCCTTTGCACGGAGCTTGGGTCACTCCATCTGGGGCACGCTCTTGATTTACACCTTGATCCTTCTGACCCTAGGTCCCCTGGTTGGCGGCCGCTACGACCTCTTTCCTGCCGTCCTGACCCTTCTGGCCCTCTACGCCTTCCATCGCCGGCGGCATAATTTCTCCTGGGCCATCCTGGCCCTGGCTATCATGGCCAAGCTCTACCCGGTGGTTCTTGTTCCTCTTTTCGCCCTTTCATCGCTCCGGGGCAGGGAATGCTCCTGCCTAGTCAGAGGAGTCCTGGCATTTCTGCTTACCATGGGACTGATTGTCGCCCCTTGCCTTTGGCTGAGTCCTGCAGGTCTTTGGCACTCTTTCAGCTACCATCTGGAGCGAGGTCTGCAACTGGAGAGCACTTATGCCTCCTTCCTCCTTTTGGAACACACGTTTGGCTCAACTTCCCTCGGCCTGAGTTTTGACCACGGTGCTTGGCACCTCAGCTCGCCGCTGGCCAATGCCTTGGCTAGCTTATCCCCGATCTTCATGGGCCTGGCATCGCTGGCGGTTTACCTGCTCTACTGGAAGCGAGGCTGGACAACCTTCGGCGGGGAGGTGAATTATGCGCTGCTGGCCATCCTCGCCTTCGTGCTGACCAGCAAGGTGCTCTCGCCACAGTTTCTCATCTGGCTATCTCCTCTTATTCCTCTGGTGAGCGGGAGATGGCGTCAGGCCTGCTGGCCACCTTTTCTTCTGGCTGGCTTTTTAACGCAGTACATCTTCCCCGCTCATTACCCGGAGCTAACCAGTGGCGCTCCCAAGCTTATTGACGTCTTGCTCTGGCGCAATCTGCTTCTCTTTCTCTTGGCTGGTCTCCTCCTCGAGCGACCGGGCGAAACCTCTAGCTCTCCATAGGATTTTTTCCCATTTTGGGGATAACCCTCTTGCAAATTTTAAAATTATGGGTAAAATACGTTGGCAACATCAATTTAGAGGTCTACAACCACTGTATCGAGGGGGAGATGAAGGAGAATTATACTGATGAGGCTATCAAGCTGGCCATGCAGGGGCGGTGGGAGGAGGCGGTGGAGCTGAACCGAAGGATAATCGAGCTTGCGCCAGAGGACGTTGGCGCGTACAACCGCCTGGGGAAGGCACTGACCGAACTTGGCCGGTACGCCGAGGCCCGGGAGGCTTACAGCAAGGTTCTGGAGCTTGACCCCGGAAATTCGATTGCTCGCAAGAACCTGGAGCGAATAGCTCACCTGGAGCAGAAAGGGGAACCTGTCCCCGCAAGCCGTCGTATCATGCCTCAGATCTTCGTTGAGGAGACCACCAAGGCGAAGGTGGTTGACCTTCACAATCCTGCCCCCCATGAGGTGCTGGCCCGGGTAGCTACCGGGGAGGAGGTCTGCCTGAAGATAGAGGGTCATAAGCTCATTGTCACCACCAGCTCTGGGGAATACCTGGGTGAGATCGAGCCCCGCATTGGAACTCGCCTCATTGAACTTCTGAAAGGGGGCAATGAGTATCAGGCGGCCATTGCTAGCCTGAGAGATGGCCAAGCAAAAGTTATCATTCGCGAGACCTTCCAGCATCCTAGCCTCCGAGGCTATCCCTCCTTCCTGCCTCAGGCAGAGGAGGAAATGCGACCCTACCTTCGGGGAGGCTTATTAGAAGGCGAATCTGAGGACGTTGAGGAAGAGGAAGAGACCTCCTCTGACTGGGAGGAGGATGTGGACTCCCTCATGGATGAGTTTGAGGCTGCCCCTGTTCATCCTTTAATCCAGGAAGACAGAGAGGGGCGGGAGATGCAGTGCTGTTCCGAACCCTGACGACAGGCTGAAGGAGGACCGGAAGAGGCTGCTGGAACACCTGCGGCGGGAGATCCGGGATCAGAGAGTTCTCCAAGCAATGGAGCGTGTCCCCCGAGAGCTCTTCGTTCCGCTGGAAAGTCGGGGTTTGGCTTATGAGGACATCCCTCTTCCCATTGGGCTGGGACAAACTATCTCCCAGCCTTATATTGTAGCCCTGATGACCGAGGCCTTGGAACTTAAGGGGCCGGAGAAAGTGCTGGAAGTCGGCACAGGCAGCGGTTATCAGGCAGCCATCCTCGCAGAGCTCGCCAAATGGGTGGTCACCGTGGAGAGATATCCCCAGCTCATTGATTCTGCTGCCAAGGTGTTAAAGAGCCTGGGATATCGTAACATTGAAATACACCTCGCTGAGAAAACACTGGGCTGGCCAAAAGGTGCTCCCTATGATGGAATCATAGTGACGGCTGCTGCTCCCAGGGTGCCTCAGGAGCTTCTGGATCAACTGGCTGAAGGAGGTCGGCTGGTGATACCCGTGGGCTCTCGCTATGAGCAGGATTTGCTTAAGGTGGTGAGAAGGGATGGGAAGACCCGAGCGGAAAACTTGGGAGCCTGTCGGTTTGTCCCCCTGATAGGGGAGGGGGCCTGGGAGGAGGTTGATTCCCTGGACCCAAATCTGTAAAATGGTAGCGGCTCTCCGAGCTGCGGTGCCTAAACCTTCCGGGCATGGTGCCCAGCCGGCGGATGGCTAAAATCCCGAAGGTGCAGGTGGAAACGCCTGCGCCCCCCGTGTTTGGAAAGGAGAG
>CAZYDA010000021.1:0-11935 GCA_964645275.1 uncultured Dehalococcoidia bacterium
ACTCGCTGCTCCAGAGCCGCATTGCGGGCGATGTTCAGGGCCAGTGAGGTCTTCCCCAGGCTAGGACGGGCTGCCAGGATGATCATGTCCGAGCGCTGCAGCCCCCCCAGCAGGCGGTCGAGATCGGTGAATCCAGTCGAGATATGGGGGAGAGGAGCCTCCTCTGGGCCCCTTGGGGCAAAGCTGGATTCCTCAAAGTAGCGGTCAATGACCTGTCGCAGGGGAATGAAATCCTGAAATTCTTGTCCATGACGTAAGCGGAAGAGGAGGCTCTCGGCCCGATCCAGCGCCGACTCCACATCTGGAGGTGCTTCATAGCCGATGGAGGCAATCTGGTCGGCTGTTAGAATGAGCTGTCGCATGACGGAAAGGCGATGCACGATCTGAGCATAGCTTTCCACGTGCACTGCAGTGGGCACCTGAGCCACTAGCTGTGAGAGGAAGGCAGAGCCTCCAGCTGCCTCCAATCTGCCCCTCCGCCCGAGTTCGTGGGCTACCGACACCTCGTTCAGAGGTTCATCTCGCTCATAGAGGGCCAGACAGGCCTCATAGACCCAGCGATTCTTCTCCCGATAGAAGTCCTCCGGCTGGAGGAGGTGCACTACCTTAAAGATGGCCTCTGGATCAAGCAGGAGGGCTCCCAGAACTGACTCCTCGGCCTCTATATCATGAGGAGGAAGACGCTCTCCAACAGCCACAACCTATTCCTCCTTTGCCTCTTCCGGCGCTTCCTCCTCCTTCCCCTCCACCACCACCTTGAGCCGTGCCACAATGCCCTCGGCCAGCTCAACTTCAACCTCATGGCTGCCCAGCTCGCGCAGGGGCTCTTCTAGCATCACCTGGGTCTTCTCCACCCGGTATCCCTGACGATTCAGCTCCTGGGCGATGGCAATGGCCGAGACCGAGCCGTAGATGCGGCCCCTGGCTCCTACCCGTTTCTGGAAGACGAGCTCCAGTCCCTCAAGCTTCTCCGCCAGGGCCCGGGCCTCCTCCTCCGCTCGAGCACGACGTCGGGCCTCGATCTCTCGCCGAAGCTCGAGCTCCCGTAGCACGGCCGGGTTAGCTGGCTTGGCCAGGCCCCGCGGAAAAAGGAAGTTGCGCGCGTAGCCTGAAGCTACCTCCTTTACCTCGCCCTCCCGACCTATTGAGGGAACGTCTTGTAGAAAAACTACCTTCATTTGCTTAGATTTTACCCTATTTATTGTCGTTTTGCCATAAGAAGTCCTCAGCCGCGCCGACCAAATTCCCTCTCGAGCTGCGCAGTGGAAAGGTGGATCATGGTCGGCCTCCCATGGGGACAGGTGCGCGGGTTCTTAGTCTGCTCAAGCTCTCTCAGGAGCCTTTCCATCTCCGCCTGGCCCAGCACCTGCCCGGCACGGACGGCTCCCTGACAGGCCAAAGAGGTAACCAGCCGCCTTCTCCAGTCCTCAGGGCTTCCCTCGGCCAAGGAGTCGAGAACTTCGAGGAGTGCCTGAGCAAGGTCTCGGCCTTGAAGTAGTGCTGGCACGGAGCGCAGAAGATACGTTCGCCCACCGAAGGGTTCGAGCTCAAATCCATACTCTGCCAGGAGCTCTGCCCTTTCCCGGATCACCTCCTCCTGTTTGGGGTTGAGCTCTACAGTCAGCGGCTGAAGCAGACCCTGAACTTCCACCCCCGATGGTTGCCTGCTCAAAAGTTTTTCGAAGAGCACCCGCTCGTGAGCTGCATGCTGGTCTATGAGATACATCCCCTCCGGGCCTTCAGCGGCGATGTAGGTATTCTGAACCTGGCCCAAGACTCGGAGGACGGGCAGTGAGAGGGTAGGAAGGGGGCTCTTCGGGAGGGAGGGCGGGGGCTGAGGCACCTCGATGGATGGCTTTATCCCTTCCCGATGAGGAGCAGGCCCCAGCAGCGGAGCTGCTGCTGGGGCCCTCTCCAGCAAGGTTGCTCGCAGTACCCTCTCCACCACCTGAAAGACCTCCCCCTCATGCTGAAACTTCACCTCGCGCTTGGTCGGGTGAATGTTCACATCCACCTGTTCCGGGGGAATCTGAAGATTCAGAACCACGATGGGATATCTCCGGCTCATTAAAAGTCCCTCATAGGCCTGCTCCACCGCCCGGGAGAGAATCCGACTCTGTACCCAGCGACGGTTAATGAAGAAGCTGAGATAGCCTCGATTTGAACGAGAGAGAAAGGGTGGGCTGATGAAGCCCCAAACCCTTGGTGCGAAAGGAG
Organism: uncultured Dehalococcoidia bacterium; assembly: GCA_964645275.1. Lineage (GTDB taxonomy): Bacteria > Chloroflexota > Dehalococcoidia > SZUA-161 > SpSt-899 > CAZYDA01. Next base: position 2,218 of record CAZYDA010000021.1, read on the forward strand.
GCAGCTCGAAGTTGCCGGAATCTACCTCGAGCATTGCCTCCTCGACCTGCGGGCCATAAACCGCTAAAAGAGCCTCTCTGGGCTTCCTACTGCCCGAGGAGTGAAGAACAAGCCGCCCATCGATGGTCAGCCTGAATCCCACCTCGGGGAAGGCCAGGGCATATTGAGTCACCAGGTGACTTATGTGCTGGTTCTCCGCAGAGGTCGAGCGAAGGAACTTAAGTCTGGCCGGGAATTTCCGGAAGAGTCCCCGCACCGAGACCTGAGTGCCCTGAGGGCAGCCCCGCTGGGACCTCCCCACCAGTCTGCCCTCCCTGAACTGAACAAGAGTGCCCACCACCTCCTCCCTGGTGCGAGTGAGGCAAGAAACCTCGGCCACCTGAGCGATCGAGGGCAGGGCCTCCCCCCGAAAGCCAAGGCTCTCGAGCCTCTGCAAGTCCTCCAGGGAGGAGAGCTTGCTGGTGGCATGGCGCTCAAAGGCCAGCTCCACCTCACTCGCGGGAATGCCAGCTCCGTTATCGGTCACCCGGATTAAAGAGGTTCCTCCACCCCGCACCTCAACCTCGATCTGGGTGGCTCCAGCATCCAGGGAGTTCTCCACCAGCTCCTTCACCACCGAGGCCGGACGCTCCACCACTTCCCCAGCGGCTATCTTGGCCACTACCTCCGGAGCCAGAACCTTTATGGTCATCTCAACCCCGCAAGGAATTCAGGCGACGACTTTGAGGCCCAAAAACTCTGAAAACTCTCAGCTTCCCTGGCAGGTTATAGCTCGGCCAGCGCCTCTTGCAAAATGTCCATTGCCCTATCCACCTCCGTCTCCCCAATGATAAGCGGCGGCATGAAACGTATCACGTTGGGGCGGGCCGCATTAAGCAAAAGCCCTCGCTCAAGGCATCCCTGCACCACCTCCCCGGAGAGATCGCGCTCAAATTCGAGGGCTGCCAGAAGGCCCCTCCCCCGAACCTCCCGAATGAAACCGAACTTTGAGCTGAGCCCGGTGAGCTTGTCCATAAGATACTGACCCACTCGCCTGACGTTCTCCAGCACCTGTTTCTCCAGGATAAATCGCAGGGTGGCCTGGGCAACAGCACAGACGAGCGGATTTCCCCCAAAGGTCGAGCCATGATCCCCGGGGGAGAAGACCGAGGCCTTCTCCTTCACCAGGACAGCCCCGATGGGCAGCCCACTACCCAGCCCTTTGGCCAGGGTAAGGATGTCCGGCTCGATGCCCAGTTGCTCATAGGCAAAGAGAGTTCCCGTCCGCCCAATGCCCGTCTGGATCTCATCCAGTATGAGCAATAGTCCCTTTTCATCGCAGAACCTTCGAACCTGGCGGAAGTAGTCTTCATTGGGCAGAACTACCCCACCCTCCCCCTGAATGGGCTCCAGAAGAACGGCACAAGTCCTCGGGCCTGCCGCCAACCTAATGGCCTCTACATCATTGTAGGGAACGTTGACGAACCCCTCGGGGAGGGGAGTGAAGGGCTCCTTAAACCTCGCCTGTCCAGTGGCAGCCACCATGGCCAGCGTGCGCCCGTGAAAGGAATTAAAGGCGCTGATCACTTCAAAGGCCCCATTTAAGTAAAGCTTGCCGTACTTACGGGCCAGCTTTACCGCAGCCTCGTTGGCCTCAGCTCCACTGTTGCTGAAGAAGACCCTGTCCAGGCAGCTATTCTCCACCAAGAGCTGGGCCAGCTCAAGCTGAGGCAAGGTATAAACCTGATTGGAAGTGTGAATGAGTTGTCTCGCCTGCTCGCTGAGGGCTTCCACCACTGCGGGATGACAGTGACCCAGTGAGTTCACCGCCCAGCCGCCGATGAAGTCAAGGTATCTTTTACCTTGGTCATCCCAGACCCAGGCCCCCTCCCCGCGCACCAGCACCACTGGAAAGCGCTTGAAGACCGGCAAGAAATATCTCTTTTCCACTTCAAACCAGTTCATCAAAAACCTCCCACTTCCGTCATTTTAAACCTGCCAAGAGGGATTGGCAAACCCACCCCCGACCAGCTGACCATGGGGCTGTCAGAATGGTATAATCGGGTCGAAGTCTTAAAAGAGGAGGTAAAGGATGAGCCGCTGGCCCACGAGAGAGGAAGCTCAGCAGATCTTGGAGGAATGGATGACCAACGAGAGCTTGAAGAAGCACGCCTACGCTGTGGAGGCCGCCATGCGGGCCTACGCTCAAAAGCTTGGAGGCGACCCTGAGAAATGGGGCATAGTGGGGCTGCTTCACGACTTTGACTACCAGAGACATCCCCGCCTCGAGGAACACCCCTTCAAAGGGGCAGAATATCTCCGAGCCAAGGGCTATGCCGATGAGCTGGTGGAGGGAATCCTGGCCCATGCCGAACATACCGGCGTGAAAAGAGACACCCCGCTCAAGAAGGCCATCTTCGCCGTGGATGAACTCACCGGGCTCATCGTGGCGGTGGCGCTCACCAGACCCTCCAAGAAGCTGGCTGACGTCACGGTCAGGTCGGTGCTGAAGAAGTGGAAGGAAAAGGCCTTCGCCCGAGGGGTAGACCGCAAGCTCATAGAGAAAGGGGCTGAGGAGCTAAACATCCCTCTCGAAGAGCACATAGAAATAGTTCTCCAGGCGATGCAGGGGATAGCCGAAAGGTTAGGCCTCTGAGCTGTTCTATTTCACCGGAATAACCGTAGGAAACCCCCTTATATTCTCCACTAGGGCCTCGATTCCGTAGACCTCTTTCACCAGTTGGGGCTCTATTACTTCCCTTCTTCCCTCGGCATATATTATCCCCTCTTTCATCACCAGGAACTTATCGGCATAACGCAGGGATAGATTGATGTCATGCATCACCACTATTGTAGCGATGTCTCTCTGATGGGTGATTTCGCTCACTAGCTTCATCACCTCAAGCTGATTCCTCAGGTCGAGGTTATTCGTCGGCTCATCCAGCAGAAGTATCCTCGGCTCTTGCACCAAAGCTCGGGCTAACATCACCCTCTGGAGCTCACCTCCGCTCAGCTCATTCGTGCGCCTCAGGGAGAGCTTTTCCAGCCCCACCAATTTCAAAGCTTCTTCCACAAGCTTAATATCCTCCTCTCCAGCCCCCCATCCTATGTAGGGCTTCCGGCCGAGCAAAACGGCATCGAAAACGGTCATGAAATTCCCCACATTAATCTGAGCTACATACCCCAGCCTTTTAGCCAGTTCCTGAGGTCCAAGAGATTCCAGAGGTGAGCCCTCCACCATCACCAGTCCCTTTCTAGGCTTAAGGATTCCGCTGATGCACTTTAACAGGGTAGATTTACCCGCGCCATTTGGCCCCAAGATGGCCACCACCTCACCTCCCTCGACTTCAAACCTTACCTCCTTGAGAACAGCAACGCTGTCATAGGAGAACTCGACGCCGTCCACCTCTAACATCATCTTCAAATCCTCCGCTCCATCTTCACGAGCAAGTAGATAAACATTGGGCCTCCCATAAATGAGGTCACTACCCCCACGGGCAGGAGCGCCGGGGAGATGACCGTCCTCGCCAGGGTATCCGAGGCGAGCAGCAGAAGGGCACCGAAGAGCGCTGAGTTCGGGATCAAGAACCGGTGGTCTCCGCCAGTTAGCAGCCGAACCACGTGAGGGGCTATGAGGCCAATAAAGCCAATTATCCCTACAAAGGCAACGCCTATGGCAGTCACCAGGGAGGCCAGAAGCATCCCTAGAAGTCTAACGCGTTGAACCATCACCCCCAGGGTCTTAGCAGTCTCGTCACCATTTTCTAGGGCATTATAGTCCCAGCGTTTCAAGAGAAAATAGGCCAGTGAGGGGAGGAACACCCCACCCATTATCCAGACTTCACGCCAAACTGGCCTGCCCAAATCGCCAAAGCTCCAGTAGACCATGGCGGCGAGTTCCTCCTCCTGGGCAAAGTATTGCAGCAACGTAGTTGCCGCAGTGAAGAGCGAGGCCATGGCGATCCCAGCTAAGATCATGGCCCCGGGACTTAAGCTCCTGAGTCTCGCCAGGATAAGTACCGTCACTACACCCAGTAAAGAGCCGGCGAAGGCCAGAACCGCCACGGCATAGGGATTACTTACCAAAATTCTCCCGCTGCTCTCGGCACCTCCAGCGCCAATGAGCACTATGGCCAGGGAAGCCCCAAACATTGCCCCATGGGAAATTCCCATGGTGAAGGGGGAGGCGAGGGGATTCCTGAGGAGACACTGCATCACCGCCCCGGCAACGGCCAAGCCTGCACCAACTATCACGGCCGCTGCTATGCGCGGCAGGCGAATGTTCCAGAGAACTAAAAAGGCTTCCGACCTCTCGGTCACCAAGGTCCTTAGGAACTCGACCGGGGAGGAGTAGGAACCAACGCTCAAGGCAAAAATCGCGCCCAAGGCCAGCAGCAGGAACAGGAGGACCCCAAAGGCCACCCTCCTAGCAGTATAGCTCTTGTAGCTCTGAACTGCGTTCATGGGGGAACCGGCGGCTTCACCTGACCTCGCCGCTTTCCAGATCTATCTTTCCAAATCCACCGAAACTCCTCTTCATCCCCTGATAAACAGGTTGGCCCACAAGGAAGATGTAGATTTCGTCTGCCTTTTTGTCCGGCTCAATATCCTCAAATCTCTCGGGATACAGAACCTTCCCGATGTAATACGCATCTGCCAAAGCAGTTCCCATATTGGTAGTGTAAAAGTTGAAGGGGGGAATTCCATAGATCTCTCCGTTCTTGAAGGCTTCAAGTGAGTGATAAAACTTGGGATTCTTCTGATAATCCTGCCTTACCAGTCTAAGGCCACCCTCGTCGATGAAAATTACCTCCGGGTCCCAACGGAGAAGCTTCTCCTTGTCTATGGAGTGATGCCCTTCCCCAAGCTCGTCAACGGGATTTCGAGCATGCACGGCAGAGAAAGGAGGGAAGTCCCCCTCGGTGCTCTCTATTCCATGGACCCCCCGGTAGCCCAGGCCGCCAACATAAACCAGGGGCTTTTGTTCCTCAGGTATGTCCTGGGTTCTGGCTTCCAAATCCTTCTGATGCCTTTCAAAGAAGTCCACGAGCTCAGCAGCCCTCGCCTCCTCCCCCAGTAATTTTCCAGCAAGTGTTAGAGATTTGAAAAGCGGCTCATTGAGAAATGAGGCACGTTTCCCATAACTCAGCACCACTACCGGGATTTCAGTTTGACTCTGCAGGTTATTCGCCGTCCTGGCATCAACATAGGTCATAAATAACACGTCAGGATTCAACTTAATCAAAGCCTCAGCATTGGGAAGCTTGCCAGGACCACCGGGGCCTATGGAGGGGAGATCCCTCAGTTCCGGATGAGCCATGGCATAAGGCCTTCCAGCTGAACCCCACCTCCTTTCGGCACTCTCCACCCCGATAACCTTATCGCCAGCTTCCAGGTAGACGATGAGCCTTAAGGCCCCCGGACCAGCGCAAGCAATTTTACTCACCTCTGCAGGCAATTCGACAGTTCTGCCAACCATATCGGTAATTGTTACTTTAGAGGGCTTGCTTGGAGCAACCGGAAAGGTGGTCGGGCTAGGCGAAGCAGGGGAAGGTGTCCCAGCTTTCCCGGCGCATCCGCCAGCCAGCATCGCCCCTAAGGACAAGAGGAGGATAAACCCTACCAGCGCAATCTGCTTCCAAATTGGCTTTGGCATCTGTATCTCCTTTCGGCTTTACTTCTTTAACTCATCAACTATTCCTCTGCCGATGAGGGCATGAAATCCTCTTCCGGCACATTTAAAGCATAAAGGCTTTTCATCCACATAAACCATCCTCGTCTCCATGGCAAGTTCACCGCATTGTGAGCAGCGGAGGCTCTTGAAAATTGGTGCCAGCTCAACGGGGGGAAGCCGAACCTTATCGATTTTGAACATTTCCCTGGGGAGTTCGAGCATTTGGCGGCCGATCTCCTCCCAGAGCCTTTTCAATCTGGCCGCGTCCTGAGGTGTTCCACTTCTTCGAGTCACTACCTTTTCGAAGAGCTCCGTTGCCTCTTCAGAGAAGTATTCTTCCCTTAATCTCTCGCTATCCACATAGAGCCTCACTCCTTCCCAACTCCCCCGTCTGACGAGGGTTAAGGCATTCTTCCCCAGATCAAAATAAATCAGACTGTTATTGCCCAGGGTACAGCCGGTGGTTATCTGAACCCCGTCGACGAAGCAATTGTTGCACTCGACAATGGCCAGAAGGGCTTCCTCCACGCTTCCCCCGGAGTCCAACCTTTCAGCCCCGAGTTCGTCAAGAGCCATCGTTGACGCCCTCACTCCCAGGGCCACATAGGGACAAATGTGTCCATGAAATTCCCTCGCTGCCTCCATAACTCCTTCTAGATCCCTTTCTCGAACAAGCTCTGCCAGCTTCAACATTGGCCGCCTCCAATCCAGGTCAGGGTAGAGACAAACTCAAGCGTTATTGCAAATTATTGCAATAATTGGACAAAAATAAAAAACTGCTTGCTAAATGCAACTAAATGCATTTAGATTTTAGCAAGGACTTCTCTCTTTAGTCAAGGGCCTGGGCATTGACTGAATTTGAGGTAAGGAGAACAAAAGCGAGGACTCAGTAACCTGGCGCATGGGGGATTCGAACCCCCGATCTCCGCCTTGAGAGGGCGGTGTCCTTGGCCGCTAGACGAATGCGCCAAAAGCTTCTCTGCCGCTCTACAGACTCCCCAGCAGTTTTGATTTTAAAGATTCTGGACCGCTCCGTCAACTTGCCTTCATCGCCTGAGAGCTTTCTGCCCCTTGCCTTCGTGACCTACAATTTAGGAAAATGGTAAGGCGCAAAGCAACCGCTGGCTCACCGACGGTAAGGAGGCTTTAATGAAGGTTAACTACGTGGATAAAGGAGCTGAGAGGTATATTGTCGGCCAGGTCGAGAGGTTTGACCAGAAGAACGAGATGTTTAAGCGGGCCTTCTGGGACCCCAGCGTCCGTGATCTGGGGCGGAAGTTCTACGAGGGCGAGGTAAGGCCCAAGGCCAAGCCCGGCTATAGACTACAAGATCAGGCGCTGGTGAACGCCGCCTGGCATCTGGAAAACAGCTTCAGCAAGGGAGTCCTTGGGGGTGGGGTGGGGCTCTATGACTGGAATTGGGATGGAAGATTCCTCTTCCCCCGGGTTCCTCCAGGGATGAAAATCACCGTCGACGATCCTGCGGAGGTAACCCAGGAGGTCAAGAAGGCCGCTAGATTTCTCGGCGCTTCCTTAGTCGGGGTCTGTGAGCTGGACAGACGGTGGCTCTACTCCTATGCCTATCTGCTTTACGAGAACGGCGGACAGGAGGTGCGGAAGATCGAGATACCCGAGGAATACAAGTACGCCATCGTCATCGCCATAGAGATGGATTACCAGGCCATCGGTTGTTCTCCCGCATGTCCGGCCTCGGCAGCAACCGGGTTGGGCTATTCCAAGATGGCATTTATCGCCGGCTTGCTGGCTCAATACATCCGTGGCCTGGGCTACCAGGCCATCCCCATGGGCAATGACACCGCTTGCAGCATTCCCCTGGCCATCGATGCCGGACTGGGGGAGCTGGGACGCAACGGGCTTCTGATCACCCCGGAGTTCGGACCCCGGGTGAGGCTGTGTAAGGTTTTCACCGACCTGCCGCTGGTTCCCGATAGGCCGATCGAGTTCGGTGTCTGGGACTTCTGCCTGAAGTGTAAGCGATGTGCGGAGGAGTGTCCCAGCCAAGCCATCATGCGCGGGGAACCGACCGAAAGGCCACATAGCATCTCCAACCGGGAAGGAGTGTTAAGGTGGCCCATAGACGCCGAAAGATGCTTCGCCTTCTGGGCCGCTCATGGCATTGATTGCTCTAATTGCATCAGGGTCTGCCCGTTCAACAAGCCGCCAGGCTGGCTGCACAGTGCCGTCAGATGGGGGGTAAAGAACGCCCGCTGGCTGGACTCGATCTTCGTCGGGCTGGACAAATTATTCGGCTACGGCCGAAAGTACAGCGCCACCAAGTTCTGGACACATTGGTGAGGCTAGTCCAGGGGCATCTTCGCAGTTTGAGGAGCACCCAATGTATAGGAAGGTGGATGAGCACATCACAGAAAGGCTGGAAGCCATTGTAACCCGCAAGGGGATAATTCGGGACGCCGAAAAGCTAATTGATTACGCCGGGGACGAATTTCCCGATCCCTCCATAAGGCGGCCCCCTGAAGTAGTGGTCAAGCCGAGGACGAGCGCGCAGGTAAGCGAGATCCTGAAGCTCGCCAGCCGGGAGAGGATTCCGGTTACGCCAAGAGGCGCTGGGACCGGCCTTTGTGGTGGGTGCGTTCCTCTATATGGAGGGATAGTCCTATCACTCGAGGAGATGAACCAGATTCTGGAAATAGACGGGCAGAACATGATGGCCGTGGCGGAAGCCGGCGTGACCCTGGGGAACTTACAGGAAGCAGCAGCGGAAGCTGGGCTTTTCTTCCCTCCTCACCCCGGCGATGAAAGCGCCCAGCTAGGTGGCTTGGTTAATACCAACGCAAGTGGAGCTAGGGCAGCCAAGTATGGCGGAGTGCGGAATTATGTCAAGGGCTTGGAGGTAGTCCTACCTACGGGAGAGATAATAACCCTGGGGGGCAAACATCTTAAGGACAGCACCGGTTATAGCCTGCTAAACCTCCTTATCGGTTCTGAAGGAACCCTGGGCGTGGTGACTAAGGTGGCGCTGGGTCTCCTGCCAAAGCCACAAGCAGTATATACGCTCGTGGTACCCTATGAAAGTTTGGACAACGCCATAAAGGCTGTGCCCGAAATTCGCAATAAAGCACTCCCCATGGCCATTGAGTTCATCGAACACGAGGTCATCCCACCGGCAGAGGAGCTGCTGGGGAAGAGATGGCCCTGCAAAGCCAAGGCATACCTGATGATAATGGTAGACGGCACGAGTGATGCCGAGGTGCTCCGAGTCCTGGAAAGCATAGGCGACATCTGCCTAAGGTGTGGCGCGGCCATTCGAGACGTCGGTGAGCTGTGCATTGCCGATACCCCGAGGAAACAGAAGGACATCATGGACATAAGAAGCAGCCTTTATTTGGCTTTGAGGAAGGACATGGTCGAGGTATTGGACATCGTGGTTCCTCCCGCCAGGATAGCGGAGTATGTGGCCGAAGTGCACCGGATCTCTAAAAGGTATGACCTGTGGCTGCCAAACTATGGTCATGCGGCGGACGGCAATGTCCATACTCATCTCATGAAGGTTAAGCCAAGTGAAGGAAAGCTAAGCCAGGAAATACCCGGATGGAGGGGGAAATATCCGCTGGTTCGGAGGGAACTACATCAGAAGGCTAAAGAGCTTGGAGGAATGGTCTCCGGAGAACACGGGATAGGCCTGGTAAAGAAAGAATTTCTGCCCCTGTTCATTCATCCAACGCAGATCAAGTTGATGAGGGAAATAAAGAAATTATTTGACCCCCAGAACATTCTCAACCCCGGCAAGATCTTCTAATGCCCCCGACCGGATACGGATTGATGATACAGTAACTCACCAAGGGTCACATTACCAAAGTACCGACAAGAAAGTAACCGGGGCCAAGATAATGGTGGTGGACGATGAGGCTGGTGTGCGCCAGTTCTTGACCCAGGTGCTGGCTCAGGAAGGGCACAAGGGGAAGCCATAGGCGATGCCAAGGCAGCTCTGGCCCTTTGATCTGGAGCGGCTGAAGATGGAGATAAACCGCATATTGAGCGAAAATGAAGTCCATATTTAGGCATCTATTTGGAGCGGATTAAGAG